>JAEURZ010000078.1 GCA_016788905.1 Elusimicrobiota bacterium | reverse complement strand
ACTAGTCTGTTTAACTTTCATGTTTTGTTTAATTTATACATTGACGAAGCGAGCGACCACTCAGTCAGAGAATTACCTAAACAAAAAGCAAAAGTCACTCTACTTAAATAGATTTCGTGGAGAACCAGCTATCACTAAGCTTGATAAGCCTTTCACCCCTAATAACAAGTCATCTCAAAATTTTGCAACATTTATGAGTTCAGTCTAACACTTGCTCATTATTAGATCGCTTAGTTTCGGGTCAGTTCTATAAAACTGTAAAACTACTCGCCAACCCATTATACAAAAGGTACAATAACACTAACGCGTTATTTGATTTTTGCATTAAAATTCAGTTTTCACACGTATTACTACGATGTTTAACCTTTCCCTCGCGGTACTTTTCACTATAAAATCTAAACTCTATAAGCAGTTTGTTAACAAAAAGGCTTCAACCATAAGGCTTACTAAAAAAAACAAATTCGCAGCTAAGGAAAATATTTAGCGAGATTGCAACTAATACCAGCT
>JAEURZ010000077.1 GCA_016788905.1 Elusimicrobiota bacterium | reverse complement strand
CTTCGTCACGGGTATCGAGCAGGCGGTGTGGCGCGTCTCCATTTCTACGACGCCCACGGACGAGCTGCAACGACGAGCGGCTGCGCGCAGCGGCGCCCTTCTCCCGCTCGCGCAGCGAGTGGGAGAAGGTGGCCCGAAGGGCCGGATGAGGGGGCCGCGACGACGCGAGGCTCAACACTTGCTGTCGGTCTCCCTCCGCCGAATACGACTATTTGGGCGCCGGGAACGTGGTGGGCATTGAGTACGCTCAACCGGACGTGTATCAAAGGAAGTACGGCACGACGGCGGGCACCTGGCCCGACCTCGACCGTTTCGGCCGCGTGACGAAGCGGCTGTACTACTGCCAGAACTGGCGCCACGACGTGGTGGCGCTCGTGACGAACGGCGGCCTCCTGAAGGAGCGTGCGCGGTGCTTCAGCTACGGGGTCCCCTTCGAAATCCCGCTCGGCGACTGCGACGGGGATGGCGACACGGACACGGCCGACCAGACGCTGGGCCTGGGCACCTGGGGCA
>JAEURZ010000076.1 GCA_016788905.1 Elusimicrobiota bacterium | reverse complement strand
TGCTCTACGCCCATCCTCGGGGGGATGGGGAACTTTCAACGACGCAAAATGAGGATTTTTGCGCGACGCCGCTCAGTTGCAAAAAACTGTGCCGGGAAAAATAAACCAGGCGAAAAAAAATATCGTGGTTGTGCGCATACGGTATACATAATCGTTTTGTTTCAAGTGAATACCCCGAGGCACCCCAAAATTAGAGCTATCATGGGAATAGTCAATAGAAAAAGGATAGAGCTCCTCGTTTCAATCAGGTATACCGAAGCATGCGCTGAGAACAGATGCGTGTCAAGTGTCTTGGATCAACTGATCACAGACAGCGGAAAACAGGCGCTGGGGATCGACGGAGAGGCGGAACGTAAAAGGAAGGGGATTTCAGACAGGGGTGGTCAGGAGAGTGTGGAGATCGATGTCGGTCGTGGGGTCCCGACCTTGGAGGACTTTCTTTTGCCAGGGGGACGGGAGGAGGGTGAAGGTTTTTTTGATGCGCGGAGTGTCGCCTTTTTGGATGAGGGCACG
>JAEURZ010000075.1 GCA_016788905.1 Elusimicrobiota bacterium | reverse complement strand
TGGTGCGATTACAGTCTCTGCTTTTTCGATATTCGCCCGCATTTCAGCGATGTTTCAATTCCATCTGGTGCGATTACAGTCCAGGTCATCGCCGTCGATGTAGGTGGCCGTGAAAAGTTTCAATTCCATCTGGTGCGATTACAGTGTTCGGTACCGATATAGGGCAACACGAACTTTTCGGGTTTCAATTCCATCTGGTGCGATTACAGTAACCTGTGCGCTGAACAATTCCCCAGGGCGCACGTGGTTTCAATTCCATCTGGTGCGATTACAGTCCTCATATAGGGCGTTGTCCGTGCCGGTGCCGTCGAGTTTCAATTCCATCTGGTGCGATTACAGTTTTTCCGGGCTTGTAACATCGCGTCGGCGATTTCGTGTTTCAATTCCATCTGGTGCGATTACAGTAGAAGACGAACCAAGCGTCTCCGTTTATGGTTTTCCCGTTTCAATTCCATCTGGTGCGATTACAGTCGGAGAGGCGCGTTTAGATGAAATTGAAACGGGAAAACCATAAACGGAGAC
>JAEURZ010000074.1 GCA_016788905.1 Elusimicrobiota bacterium | reverse complement strand
AACGGTCGGTGGACTCGGCGAGCTCGGCCGTCCGCTCGGCAATGCGCTGCGCCAGGGCCTTCTCCGACGCCTCCAGGGCCTCCCGGGTGAGCCGTTCGGCGGCCAGGGCCTCGGCCTGGGCCACGTCCTTGTCACGCCGCAGGATGTGGATGCGGCTGGCCAGGGCAAAGGAGAACAGCAGCATTTCCAGGGCCGAGCCGATCTGCATGCCGTAGGAGGTGAGCGGATTGGTCGGCAGCCAGTTGAGGGTGCGCAGGGCCAGCATGGCAACGCCCAGCAGCAGCAGGGTCCAGGCCGTCAGGAAGATGCGTGCCGCCGGCTGCCCGCGCTGGAAGGCCAGCAGCCCGCCCACCACCGCCACGCAAGAAAACGCTATGCCCACCAGCGCCGTGGCCACGCCCCCGGGGCGATAGGCGTAGACCACCGGGACCAGGCCGGCGATCACGAAGCACAGCTGCAGGATGCGGATCAGGCGGTCCAGCCCGGGCGCCGTCTGCCCCGTCTGCAGGAACTGGCGGGTGAAGATCG
>JAEURZ010000073.1 GCA_016788905.1 Elusimicrobiota bacterium | reverse complement strand
GTGCTGCTGTAGCCGCGGATCGCCCGGACCGTCACCCGCCCACGCGCTGCGCGCGCGGTCGACCTCTCCCGCAAGCGGGAGAGGTGGGAAGGAGCTCTTCTCTGACCCCCTCTCCCGCTTGCGGGAGAGGGATGGGGTGAGGGTCCGGGCCGCGCGCTATGCCCGCCGCCCGGGCACGATCAGCACCAGCGCGAGCGCGCCGCCGCACAGGATCGTCGCCGTCAGTTCGGCGAGGCCGAAGGTCTCGCCGACCACCGGCGTCATCAGCGTGGCGATGGCGGCGATCTGGGTCGGGAAGATCTCGACGATCTTGAACCACGCGAAATACGAGAACACGTGGCTCACCAGGATCGTGTAGGCGATGATGAGGCCGAGCGAGAGCGGCACCGGCGGGATGGTGAAGCCTTCCCACAGGAACGCCATCGCCGCCACCGGCAGGGCCGCGATGGCGAGCTGCCAGCCGGCGAAGGAGAGCGTCGGCAGGCTGATGTCGCGGCGCTTCTGGAAGATCATGCCGATCGCCCAGAAC
>JAEURZ010000072.1 GCA_016788905.1 Elusimicrobiota bacterium | reverse complement strand
TTCGGACGGGCGATGACGGCAAACTTTATTTACACGATCGCGGGGAATGGGATTGGGGGCTATCAGGCGGACAATGTGGCCGCCACGGCCACGCAGATAAATTATCCTTATGGCGTGAGCCTGGATGCTGTTGGGAACGTCTACATTGCTGATTATAGTAACCATCGGATCCGATTTGTCGCAAAAAGTGGCGGGACCTATTTCGGACAGGCGATGACGGCGAATTATATCTATACGATTGCGGGGAACGGAACGGCGGGATATCAGGCGGACAATGTGGCCGCGACTTCAACTCAAATTAAAAATCCCAAGGGAGTAAGCGTAGATCCTGAGGGGAACGTCTATATAGCGGATTTTAATAATTTTCGTATTCGAATCGTTGCGAAAACCGGGGGAACCTATTTTGGACAAGGAATGACAGGAAATTATATCTACACGTTCGCGGGGATTGGAAATTCTGGGCCCGGGGGGGACAATGTGACGGCCACGTCATCGCGGCTTAGTTATCCCGATGGCGTGAGCGTGGATGGCGG
>JAEURZ010000071.1:270-538 GCA_016788905.1 Elusimicrobiota bacterium | reverse complement strand
CACGTGGCTCATCTGGTTGTCCTGATTCCGGAATTTGAGCGGAATGAAGGTCTGGAACCCGCCGGTTTTGTCCTGCAACCGGCGCAGTTGTTCGAGGTGGTCAATGCGGTGCCGGAATTTTTCGATGTGGCCGTAGAGCATGGTGGCGTTGGAGCGGCCGCCCATTTCGTGCCAGATTTCGTGGATGCGCAACCACTGTTCGGCGGTACACTTGTCGGCGGCGATTTGCTCGCGGATTTCGGGGTCGAAAATTTCGGCGCCGCCGCCG
>JAEURZ010000071.1:0-260 GCA_016788905.1 Elusimicrobiota bacterium | reverse complement strand
ATACTGTCGAGGCCGGCTTCTTTCATCAGGCGCATGCCTTCTTCGTAACTCACCTTGCCTTTTTTGAAGATGTAGTGGTACTCCACCGGGGTCAGCGCCTTGATGTGCAGTTCGGGGCGGTGTGCCTTTATTTTCCGGAAAAACGTCTGGTAAAATTCCAGATCGTACTGGGGCAGTACGCCGCCCACGATATGCACCTCGGTTACCGGTTGCCCATCGTAGCGGCGCACCATGTCGAACATTTCGTCCATCGTGTAGGC
>JAEURZ010000070.1 GCA_016788905.1 Elusimicrobiota bacterium | reverse complement strand
CCCAATAATAAACATTTCAACGCACACAGTCAGCTTAGTTGATTAGTTGAGAACGTGTCCCTCTCCCCCCTTTCGGATTTTCACCGTTACGGTTCTGTCAGCTCGCTCGGCACACGTTGAGAACGTCCCCCATTTCCCTCTCTGTCTCCTCTCTCGCATTCGATCCGTTCCTTGAATTCGTTAAAATCCTTCATGATCTCCCGGGAATTATCCCATTCCTCAGCGTTTCCCTCTGCCGCTATAAGTTTCCCATTGGCGACGAAGAAAGATTTCTTTTTGTTAGACACGGGCTTGACTTTACCGGCGGTGATGGGTCGGTCGAAGTTCTCCACCTGGTCTACAGCAAAAATCAATTTTCCGTTCTTTAGGTAGAAATGCATGATCGCCCTCCCAGTTTCCCCCAGAAACTCCGCTGTTAATTTTTGTAATTCACCACCTTCGCAATAGCCCTTTAAGACCCCTCCCTCCGCTGACTGATCCATGATTTCCTGTTCAACTAAAAGGAATTTTGAAATATTTGAATCGATTTCCTCGACATCTCCTTTGATCGAAACGACA
>JAEURZ010000069.1 GCA_016788905.1 Elusimicrobiota bacterium | reverse complement strand
GAGACGGTGGCGCCTAAAGGCAGTGGAGACCCCAGGGCGTTGGTGGTCACAGGGTCCCAGGAATAGGTGATTCCCCCGGCTCCGGCAGACCCGCGAAGGTTGATGGGAGTGGCGGGGAGCGTGGCGGAAGTTGTGAATGAAAGAGTGGGGGAATACCCGGTGGGAACACTGTTGTGGTTTAAAGCACGAACGCGGAGGGTGTAGTTTGCCCCAGGCGTAAGGCCAGAGAGCGTGGGGGAATCCGACGTTGTGGTGAGCGCGGGGGCAAAGGAACCGCCGTCCACGGACAATTCAATTTCAAAGGCAGTTCCTGGTGGGTTCCCGTTGATGTTAAAGGTAAGGGCCATGGAGACAGCGGTAACGGTGCCGCTGGAGAGACCCGTGGGAACCGAGGCGAGTGTGACAGCCGAGCTCAGTGCCGTGTCGTTACTGCAGTTGACCCCATGACATCCTTTAACAAACCCAAAGTACGTGGTGTTGGGCGTGAGCGAACTAACGCTGGCAGATAAAGACACGGTGGAGCTGGATCCGGAGACGACCAGGGGAGGATTATCGGACGC
>JAEURZ010000068.1 GCA_016788905.1 Elusimicrobiota bacterium | reverse complement strand
CTTGACGATGGGGGCCATCTTGGCCGAGTCGCCGTAGTCGAAGGTGTAGGTGCCCTGCGTCAACGTCGGGCACGAGGCGGGCTCGGCCGCGATAATGCGGGTGCGCTTGCCTTCTTTCAGGTTCTCGCGCACAAACGGGAAGGCGAAGCCCGCGAAGTTCGAGCCGCCGCCAGCGCAGCCGATCACCACATCGGGATACTCGCCTGCGAGCTCCATCTGCAGCAAGGCTTCCTGGCCTATGACGGTCTGGTGCATGAGCACGTGGCCGAGCACTGAGCCGAGCGAGTATTTCTTCGCCCCACCCGACGTCGCGGCCACTTCCACAGCCTCGGAGATGGCGATGCCAAGCGACCCCTGATTGTCGGGGTTCGCCGCCAGGAGCGCCCGCCCGTACTGCGTGCGCTCAGAGGGGCTGGCGTAGACCTTGGCCCCGAATTGCTCCATGATGATGCGGCGATACGGCTTCTGGTGATAGCTGACTTTGACCTGATAGACCTCAAGGTCCATCCCAAACATGTTGCAGGCCATCGCGAGCGCGCTGCCCCACTGCCCCGCGCCGGTTTCGGTC
>JAEURZ010000067.1 GCA_016788905.1 Elusimicrobiota bacterium | reverse complement strand
CCATATCGCTGCGGGTCCTGTACAGGATAGGCAAAGATCAACGCGCCTTTTTCAAGGTTGGCGGCGGAAGTCAATTGAGCGGGCAACCCCTGCCCAAAAAAGATATTGTCACCAAGGATCAGGCAGACATGCTCTCCGGCAATAAATTCCCTGCCAACCAAAAAGGCATCTGCAAGCCCGCGCGGTTCAGCTTGTTCGGCATAGGAAAACTGCATACCCCAGGATCTGCCATCTCCCAAAAGTCTTCGAATGACAGGCAGGTCTTCCGGAGTGCTGATAATTAGAACATCTTTTATACCCGCCAGCATGAGCATGGAAAGGGGGTAATAGATCATGGGTTTATCGTACACCGGTAACATTTGCTTGCTGGTTGCCAATGTTAAAGGATACAGGCGCGTCCCTCGTCCGCCTGCCAGAATAATTCCCTTCATTTTCTTTTCTCCTGATCGTTAACGTGACTTGTAATTCGCATCCAACCAACCTTTGTACTCTTGTTTCTGGCGGATGGCAGTCACCCACTGCGGGTGAGAGAGATACCAATTGACCGTATCCAGCAGGCCCTCGGTCAGGGTGTGACGCGG
>JAEURZ010000066.1 GCA_016788905.1 Elusimicrobiota bacterium | reverse complement strand
GCCGCCCTCACTTCATCTACCACGGCGACCCGATCCCGGGCCTGATGTAAGCGCTCGTTTCTCACGCCTGAGAATCGACGTAAGTCCCAATTCGCTTGCGCGACTTACGTCGAAAGCGCAATTCAGTTGCAATTTGAAGTGCGTACTATTTTTGAAAAGAGTGCGCACCCTTAATTCCTAAGTATGGGGTGCGTACTTTTTCGCGCGCGACGTACGCACCCCGTCCAAAATGTACGCAGCGCGCGTCGACGTAAGTGCCGATTCGCTTGCGCGACTTACATCGATTTTTTGAACAAGAGAAAGACGCCGCCGACAACCTCCTCCCACCGGGAGAAGGTGGCCCGAAGGGCCGGATGAGGGTGACGTTGCCTCAAGGTTGACTCCGGTGGTCAATCGGCGCCAAGCTTTCTGCGATGCGGCCCTCACCCGCATTTTCGGCGTCGATAGACGCCGAAAATGCCGCCCTCTCCCGAAGGGCGAGGGCTTTAAGACTCCGGTCGCTGACGCCGAGCGGCTCGCTGTTGACGTCTACGAAGTTTCTGCCGAGGCGGACCCTCGGGTCATTACGTTTCCAGGCGGAGCCTGGAAACGAGAGTCAAATTGTCA
>JAEURZ010000065.1 GCA_016788905.1 Elusimicrobiota bacterium | reverse complement strand
TTTGGGCTCTGCCCCGTTCGCTCGCCGCTACTGAGGGCATCCTTTCTGTTCCTCCGGGTACTGAGATGTTTCAGTTCCCCGGGTTCGCCTCCCGAACCTATGGATTCGGTTCGGGATACCCTCGCGGGTGGGTTTCCCCATTCAGAGATCTCCGGATCAATGCTTGTTTGCCAGCTCCCCGGAGCTTTTCGCAGGCTGCCACGTCTTTCGTCGCCTGTGGTCGCCAAGGCATCCACCGCATGCGCTTGGTCACTTGACCCGCCAACCCCAACCACTGCAAGCTGGCGCGTCGCTTCTTCTCCGCGCGATTCCGTGGCCGTCAATCCCGCCACGCTTCCGGCCCGCGCCTCGTCGGCGGGCGAAAGCAAAATCGCGCGTTACATCGCACTGTCCACATTGTTAAAGAGCGGGTGCAACCGTCCCAAAAGACGGCCGCCGCGCGCCCAACCCGTCGGGCGGGCGCCCTCGAGCCGGCGTCGCGTGGTGGAGCCAGGCGGGTTCGAACCGCCGACCCCCGGCTTGCAAAGCCGATGCTCTCCCAGCTGAGCTATGGCCCCACGGTTTGGTGGGTCTGGGTGGACTCGAACCACCGACCTCACCCTTATCAG
>JAEURZ010000064.1 GCA_016788905.1 Elusimicrobiota bacterium | reverse complement strand
AGATTAACACTCCGTTTGGTGTGCGCGTGGATGCCTGGGGGAACGTTTACATTGCGGACTCTGGTAATCACCGCATCCGATTCATTCCGAAAAGTGGGGGGACGTATTTTGGACAGGCGATGACGGCGAGCTTTATCTACACGATTGCGGGGAACGGCACGGGTGGATACCTGGGGGACAATGTTAGTGCTACCTCAACGAAACTATACAATCCATCCTATGTGAGCGTGGATGTTGCGGGGAACGTTGTTATCTCGGATACCGATAATCATCGCATCCGATTCGTACCAAAAAGTGCGGGGACGTATTTTGGGCAGTCGATGACAGCAAATTATATTTATACCATCGGCGGGACCGGCTCTACAGCTTATAACGGTGAGAATGCTGTGGCCACGGGCAAGAACATTAACACTCCTTATGGGGTCTTTGCTGGATCGGATGATATGATCTATTTGACCGATACCAACCATAAAATCCGCATGATTGCGGGTGGGGTTGCCGATGTTGTTTCGCCCTCCACGTCGACCCTTTCGGTTGTTTCGGGGTCGGGGGATGGCTCCGTGGACTTGTCTTGGCCCTCCGCGGGGGACGATGGCATGACAGGGGATTTAACG
>JAEURZ010000063.1 GCA_016788905.1 Elusimicrobiota bacterium | reverse complement strand
GTAAGTCCCGAACCGCTTGCGCGACTTACGACGACGGAAAATCGGCAATTCCCCCGCGCACTGCGCACACAACTTCGAAATGAGTGCGCACCCCTGTTGGTAAGCGCTCCGACGCGCACTAGCCGGTCGATTTAGTGCGCACTTTGCCCCGAGTGCGCACACGGGAAAATCGACGTAAGTCCCGATTCGCTTGCGCCACTTACGTCGATTCTCAGAGAGCTTGGAAACGTCCCTTCTCCCTCCTGAGGGAGAAGGTGGCCCGAAGGGCCGGATGAGGGAGCAGAACCTCTCGCCAACGCCGCAACTCTAGACAGCGCAAAGACTCCGATCGCTAACGCGCCCGGCTCGCTGTCGGCGTCTACTAGATCACACCAAATTGCCAAAGAACCAACCCCGCATTTTCCACTTTTTCGACGTCGATTCCAGAGCGTTTTTGGCCGGCCGACCGAATCCGAAAACCCAGGAAAAGGCCCCGGAAAACGATCGTTTCCTTGGCATAGCTTCGCCCGCCGGCTACGATACGGCTCCCCGCCTCGCCCCGCCTTCGGAAACCCGCCGCCATGATCACGCTTCGTCGCTCGGCCGCCGTTTGGCTTGCCCTTCTAATCGCGTCTTCCGCTCAAGCTCAGCAGCCCGCG
>JAEURZ010000062.1 GCA_016788905.1 Elusimicrobiota bacterium | reverse complement strand
GGACTACAACACCTTCGCCCCCCATTCGGCGTTGGGGATGAAGACCCCAGCGGAGTTTTTTAAACTAAGGCAGGCGGCCTAACTGGTTCGAATTTGGACCGATAAGAGCAAAGGAATAAAGAGGTCAAAAAATGAGGAGAACACCAAATGCAAAGAAGGTTAAGGCGGGGGTGAAAGAAAATCACTTTCGTTTGGAGTTTATGGACACCACTTTGAGAGATGGAGAGCAAACTCAGGGTGTAGCTTTAACCTCGGAAGAGAAACTTACATTGGCCCATGTTTTGATCGAAAAAATTGGGGTCGACCGCATCGAGGTTGCAAGTGCCCGAGTCTCTAAAGGTGAGGGGAAATCTCTGAGGAAAATCACAGCGTGGGCTCGAAAAACAGGAGTCTTGGAAAGGATTGAAGTCCTGGGGTTTTGCGACCTGAATAAAAGTGCTGACTGGATCCGCGAGGGTGGCGGGAATGTTATGAATCTGTTGGTGAAGGGGTCCTTAAAGCACCTCCAGAATCAGCTAAAGAAGACACCTTCCCAGCATGTCGATGACATTACTAAAACAGTGGAATATTGCGCCAAGGTGGGCATTCGCTGTAATTGTTATTTGGAAGATTGGTCTAATGGTATGCAGGAAAAGGAAAATT
>JAEURZ010000061.1 GCA_016788905.1 Elusimicrobiota bacterium | reverse complement strand
GCTAATCCGCTGTATGGGGTAAACCCATACCGAGGGTTCGAATCCCTCCCTTTCCGCCATTACAGAAACCCCCCACAGGGGTCGAAAGGCTCAACGGCTCACGGTCGTTGGGCCTTTCTCTTTCCTGATTGAAAGCTTCCGTTCCCATCCGAGACGTCGTCCTCCTCCGGCATCCAACCCCCGAACCGGTCGAAATCCCTCCGTCTGCCGCGCGGAGCGCGGCAGTGGAAGAATTCCATTCCATCGGTCTTCTTCCGTCGATAGCGGGGGCCGAGTCTCCGTCCCGTCCGCTCGTTCGACCCCTGTCACTCTCCGATTCGGGGTTCTCCAAAACGAAGTCCACCCGGATACTCTTTTTCGAATAGTGAATGCTCCTCAGGCCTCGCCGAACCGCAAGGGCTTTTTCAATCCCAACCCCGCGCGCACACCAACCGCAAAAGGAGCCCTCTCCCTGTCCTCCCTCTCCCCTCTGGGGAAAGGGACAACCCACCGGTGGAACCCTCTCCCGGCCTCTCCCCATCCGGGGCGAGGGGAAAAAATAATTGGAATACCCCACTCTGATTCAGAGAGACAGGCCAAATCAAAGGATGAAAATATTTTCGCGCCCGAAATCCAAAGGCACCCTAAACTCTTTCATCGGTCCGCCCTCC
>JAEURZ010000060.1 GCA_016788905.1 Elusimicrobiota bacterium | reverse complement strand
AAGTCATGGCATTGAGGGCGCCCCGATACTTGAAGCTGCCTGTCACTTGCAGGTTCTCAAGCTTCATCCAGACTTCCGCCTGGGAAACATCGGACATCCAGTGACTTTTCCGCAAAGGCGTATTGGTCACGAAACCTGTGATGCGCTTACGGGCCACCAGCACATCTGAGATACTGAGCGGTTCTTGAGCCATTAGTCCCTTTCAGTTCCGCCTGTACAGGTTCAGCCTGCACAGGACGCGGCGAATCTCTACTATTTAACAATAAATGGAGCGGGTAGCGGGAATCGAACCCGCGTGTGCAGCTTGGAAGGCTGCCGTTCTACCATTGAACTACACCCGCATATTTCAATGATGTCTTCGATAGCTAATTTAGCACAAACTTTCGCGTTTTGCAGGGCCGGCTCAACTTACCTGTATATATCCGCAACAGGTAGTCACAGAAAAGTCATGTCCTCAAATGAATCGCCTGCACATGACAACAACTTTTTGTCAATGCAATCTATATGTATGGCCAGCTTAAGCCAGGCTCATCTTGGCATCCATCCAAGCTGTAGGAAAGTAACGGCAAATCTAAAAGTTTTCTGAACCAAGCTAAAAAGCTATGTCATTAATTTGTCGTGAAGAACTTAAAGTGCTACTTTTTATATCGAACCGAATAACAAAACCGGTT
>JAEURZ010000059.1 GCA_016788905.1 Elusimicrobiota bacterium | reverse complement strand
GATCGAACGGTTCCCACCGTTTATGGTGGGCAAGCTCCAGCAGTCGGTCGCGTTCCAGCGGCCGGTTCGGGTTCTGCGCGAAGGCCGCGAGCAGGTCGAACTCCATGGTCGTCAGGACCACTTCGGCCCCGTCGGCGTCGAGAAGCCGGCGCGCGTCGAGTTCCAGCGTGCATCGTCCCATCCGCACGCGCCGCGCGTCGGGAACCGCAGGCACGGCGGGAGAAGGCGGTGTCGACCGGCGACGAAGCACGCTGCGTGCGCGCGCCAGAAGTTCGCGAAGGTCGCACGGCTTTGCGACATAGTCGTCGGCCCCCATTTCCAGCCCGACGACCCGGTCGACCGTGCCGTGCGCGGCGGTCAGCATGATGATGCCGGCGGTCGTCGTCTCGCGCAGCCAGCGTGCGACGCTCAAGCCGTTTTCGCCGGGCATGTTGAGGTCGAGCAGGACGAGATCCGGCCGGAACGATGCGACCTGCGCGCGGGCCGATGCGCCGTCGACGGCCTGGGCCGTGCGGAAGCCCTGCATCTGGAAATACTCGACGAGCATTTCGCGGATGCCGGCTTCGTCGTCCACGATCAGGACGCGCGGGTTTTCGGACAAGGGGGCCTCGGGGTCGGTTCCAGCCCGATTAATGCACGACCCTGGCCGCCGCGCGCAATCTCGACGCGGTACTACAATACTA
>JAEURZ010000058.1 GCA_016788905.1 Elusimicrobiota bacterium | reverse complement strand
GAACGTCAACAATTCAAAGGGTTTGGGGGTTAACTCAGACTTTACGTGAGGGATACTGTGCGCGCTCCGGAGGCCTTCATCAATTCATCGGCGCATGAGGGGTTCGCAGGGGAACTTCGTTTTTATTTGTTTTTAGTGACGGGCAAGGCGGAGGATTACGGCAGGGGCCACGATTGGAATCCCCCGGACGTCCTTGAGATCAAGCAAGTCCTTGTCCCCTGACACCAAATACTGGGCTTTCCCTCCCACCGCCGCCTCGAGAAATATCTGGTCCTTCGGATCGCGGCAGACGGGGGCCATGGGAAGAGGGTCCACTAGTTCGCTTGCGTTGGAGAGAAGATGATCCCATTTAGAAAAAAGCTCAGTCCTCGGGTCAATAAAGCGTCCGAAGATCTCACGATACTCTTCTAAAATGGGGAGCGACACCAAAAGCCTAAGGTCGCCCCCCAACCAAAGGTTCAGAACACGCTCCGGTGTGCCGTGCCACAGGACACCGGAGAGAACCACATTGGTGTCGATGACCACCCTCATCGTTTGGCGCGGGTTTCGCGAATGGCGCGGGCAAGATCGGCTTTTGTGAAGCCCATCTTTTTGGCGTGCTGGTGGCTCTCTGCGAAAAGGCGGCGAATGTCTTCCGTGGACGGGCGGCCGATCTTCTTCAACAGGACTGTATCCCCGTGGGCGA
>JAEURZ010000057.1 GCA_016788905.1 Elusimicrobiota bacterium | reverse complement strand
GGGGCTGGGTCCTTCTCAGATTCTGGCTTCGTTACTCGCTCGTCACAGACCGCTGTGGGTATGCTCCTCTCTCGTGCCTCGCCAGAATGTTAGAATTCCTCCAGCAAAACCCGGATTGATTTTTCCACGGTCCCTGAGGGCAGGACGGCATCCGAAAACGGGGAAACATTCAGTTGCCAAGTGCGGCCGAACTTGTTAACACCAACGCGTCTTCAGGAAGCGGGTGTGGTTCAATGGTAGAATGTGAGCTTCCCAAGCTTGAGACGAGGGTTCGATTCCCTTCACCCGCTCCAAGTTGATTATCAAGGATTTGTGAAAATCATGCTAACGTGGGCTGCTAACAAATCCCTAGATTTCAATGAGGTTCCAGGATGTTCAAGGACGTAGGGGCGGGGGGGCACGCGAGCATGGAGGCTGAGATTCGGTCGACGGGTTTTTCAAACCAAAAAAACTATCCAAACTCGCATCACCTATGAGGCTTAAACCTTGGAGAGCGTATTACCTGATTGCCCTCGTGGTTTCTGGTTTGTTGGTCGGCCTCCTTCCCATCTTGCAGGCGGAGGAGCAATACTTCAGCACTGTCACCTCGAAAGGAGTTTCTAGCCCAGACCGTGTTGGCAGTACCACGAACACAATAGAACTTCTAGCCGGCCAAACCTTCATGATGGTTCAGGCATCCCAAGCGGGCCTCCCGAAAGA
>JAEURZ010000056.1 GCA_016788905.1 Elusimicrobiota bacterium | reverse complement strand
GGCGAAGTTCGTTTTTCTTCCCTTTGGCCTGTCATCTGTATACCCCATAGGGGTATGTGCCCGCTCGGGCACAATTCCGCCCCGCTCAGGCCCCGAAGGGGACTGAGTCCACCTCCCGGACCGACGTCTTCCACTTGATTTTGGTTTGCGCGCGGGAAGAAAGGGCGAAGCCGATAGGTGACCGGCGGGCCGGGAGGTGGAGCCCCGCAGAGCGGGGCCGGGGCGGAAGCGGGGCGCGGCCTCTGGCCGCGCGGCTTCTCCGTGGGACCGGAGCGGGAAGCGTTGGAATCGGAGGCAGGAGTTGCGGCGCGTTTGATGACCGAGCCGTGGGAGGCGAGGAAATGGTTGGAGGACGCTAGTCCGGAAACCATGCGCCGCGACGGGCGTTCGTCCGGAGCGAGGATTTCCCGCAAATTGGAGCTGGGAACATATCTCCCGCGATCAACGAAATAATCGTCAGCGGGTTTCCGTTCCCCCACCGAAGCGATGGACAGAATCGCTTCGGTGGGAACGATTCAACCGGAGCCAGCGGGGCGCGGCCAAAAAGGCCGCGCGGCTTTTCCCGTGGACCGGAGCTGGAAACGTCGGAACCGGAGGCAGGAGTTGCGGCGCGTTTGATGCGCCGCGACGGACGTTCGTTCGGAGCAATGATTTTCCGCAAACCGGAGCCGGGAACATATCTCTCGTGGCCGACGAAATAACCGTCAG
>JAEURZ010000055.1 GCA_016788905.1 Elusimicrobiota bacterium | reverse complement strand
ACAGCGGCGGTACGCGGGCCGGTGGGTGACGCAGGCGGCCGCCAACAACCGTAAATTGCAGACCTCGGAGGTGAGCGCAGATAACCTAAAGTGTTCAGACTCAAGTGCATTCACCTCCGAGGTCTTATATACCACTATGCTCGCAACCAACTTTTTCAATCTCAGGCTCGCGCCTGCCCCTGTTAGAATGGCAGACGTGAAAACACTCCTCATCGCCGAAGACAAAACCAGTATGCGCCAAATGCTCCGCGATTTTTTTGCCGAGCAGGGCTACCGCGTTATTACGGCCAGTGATGGGCGCGAAGGGCTGATTGCGGCTAAACAAGAGAAGCCGGATTTGGTGATTGTGGATGTGATGATGCCCGAAGTGGATGGCTATGAGTTTGTACGCCACTTTCGGCGTGATTCCGCCGCGCCCGTGATTATGCTCACGGCCAAGATGGATGAGATGTTGGCCCGGGTGCGGGCCGCCTTGCGCCGCGCGAATGCGGAAGTGACGGCAGGCCGCGTTCTGCGCGTGGGCGAGCTGACGCTAGACCAAGACACGCGGCTGGTGAAAGTGAGTGAACGCGCAATAGAGGTGACGCCCTCCGAGTTTGAAATCCTTACTGCATTAATGGCCGCGCCGGGTCGCGTGTTTACACGCCGCGTTTTGTTGGCCAAATTGTCCGGCGCGGCCTCCGTGGAGCGCACGGTGGATGTGCATGTGCGTAACTTGCGCGCTAAGCTCG
>JAEURZ010000054.1 GCA_016788905.1 Elusimicrobiota bacterium | reverse complement strand
TCAGCAGTCGTTTCTTCGCTTCATCGTAAGTCGGTTTTTCATATCCCGCCTGAAGCTTATTTCGAAACTCTTCCTGGCGCTCCTTCGGTAAATAGCTCACCACGTTCTCTCTCTTGTGCCACTGGCAGCGTTGGACATGACCCTTTTCGCCCAAAACCACCTTGACCGCTTTCCGGAGCCCTTTCCCCCCATCCAGAGCGACGAGCATGTCGTGTTCGATCGATAAGCCTCGGTTGATCAGCCCATTGAGAAAATCCCGACAAACTTCATAGCGCTCCGTGCTCGCCTCAACGATTCCCAGAATGGTTTTCCGTCCATTCAGCAGGATCCCCACCGCCACGATCACCTCATTATCTCCGAAATACTTTCCGTCCATCACCAGGGCCACGATATCCAGATCTTTCAGGGACCGTTCCTGTAGCTCACGCAGCTTCCGCGCCGAGGCCCGGATCCACAACCGAGACACGCTGTTGCGTTTGATCCCAAATGTCGCAGGAACGGATAGCGCCGCCCCTTCGTAATTCCCCGTGCTGATCCCTCGAATCTCGCGCTTTAAGGCGCACTCTTCAATCAAGCCGGGTTCCTGGAGCCGTTGGTAACTGCCTAAAGTGATCTCTTCTCCCCTTCCTCTTCGCCGAACCCGGGGAACTCGGATTCGGACCTTCTGATCCCCAATGAAAACGGATCCCCCGTTGGAACCCCAGCGATCCGCCTCTCCTCCTCGGCCATACCG
>JAEURZ010000053.1 GCA_016788905.1 Elusimicrobiota bacterium | reverse complement strand
ACCCCAGCTTGCTCGCTTGGCGTTGGGACACCGGACCCCTCGTCATCGTCAACTTCTCTTCCTTCACAGCCGAAGGCCGGGTAGCGGTGACGGGTGCGGCAGGCCGCAACTGGATTCTCGAGGACCCGCTCGAAGGCATCGCCTACGAGCGCAAGGGCGACGAAATGGCCGAACCCGGCCTCTGGGTCCGCTTGGCTCCCTGGGCCGCCCATCTCTTCCACCTCCAGCCGGCCCTCTAGCATGCGCACTGACAGAGCCGCGACGGTGACGGAGCGGGAGCTTCCCCTCCTAAATCGGCATAGGGGGGACGGTCACCCGTCCGCCCCTGCCACACCACCGGACATGCGGGTCCGCATCCGGCGGTTCGGTGGGTTTAGCGGCACCTAGGGTCCAATCTCGGAAGTCCGAGCGAGTCGAAATAGGCGTTGGGCAGAGCGAGCCACATCGCCTCGTGTTGCGCCATTCGCCAGGGGCCGTGAGTCTTGCCTGCTGCCACAGCCGACAGCACGACACTCACGCCCCGTTGACAGAGTTGCGCAAACCGGGTTCGTCCCCGCCGCCACTGTTTCCAGACAACAGACCGAAGCCTGCGCCGGATCCAGCCGTCCAGACGTTCCAGCACGGAGGGTGTCTGGCAGTGCCCAAAGTAGCTCCGCCACCCGGTCAGGTACGTGGACAGTTCCTCCACCATCTGCTCCAGGCTCACACCCCGGTTCCGTCGCGTGATTTCCCGCACTCGGTTCTCAAACCGGTCCAGCGCCTTC
>JAEURZ010000052.1 GCA_016788905.1 Elusimicrobiota bacterium | reverse complement strand
TGTAACCGTTCAGGGGGTTTCACCCCCCGGAGCTATTTCACTGGCAACAAGGACGGCAACGGTTGTGTGTTGAGCGAACAGTCGCACACGTCGGCGATGTAGCCGATGACGTTGCGCCCTTGTTGTCGGAGCGTGGCCCGCACCGTCAGCATGCGTTCAACGAAGCGGCTCCCTCTTTCGCTTTGGGTTCCGAAGCTTTTTCTCCGCCATAATACCGCCGGACGGATGGCGCGCTCCGCGGCGTTGTTGGTCGGTTCCACCCCTTCCTCCACTGTAAAGGTCCACAGGTCCCCGGCAAACCTCAGGATTCGGCGACACACATTTCGCATCTTCCGATGGGGACACTCCGCCCCCTCGCGCAGAGATCGTTCGATCTCCGCCCGCAGTCGCGTCGTCGTCTCATGAAATCGTACACGATCCCACGTCCCGTCCCGAACCTTCGCCCAGAGACGGAACATCCGCCGCCCCTTTTTCAACAGGTCCCGCCCGATCCGTCCAGCAGCGGGTCCCCGGAATTCCGTCATCGATGCGAAATCCCTTAATAGGTGCGCCCAACAAATCTGTCGTCGACCACCGTAGATGTTGTAGGAACCCCATCGATCCGTGTGCAAGACACCCGCAAACTGCCCCAACAGCTCCCGCGCAGACGACTTCTTGCGGGGCCGCAACAAAAAGATCGTCACCGCCGACGTCACCAAAACCCACAACCACGGGCGTCGTCGGCCTTCTTTCCACCCCGTCTCGTCCGCATGCGCGCTCGGTTGCTCCTGCGCCCAAGCGTGAGCCTC
>JAEURZ010000051.1 GCA_016788905.1 Elusimicrobiota bacterium | reverse complement strand
TACCGGAGCCTACGAAAGTGCCTATCAGACATTGTTGTCCTTTCAACAGCTTCGCGACTCTTCTGCTTCTGAAGAACGGGCGCGTGATCTACAAAGACTGAAAACAGAATACGAAACCGAACGAAAGGAAAAGGATCTGCAAATCAAAATCTTGGAAAATGCACGACTGCAAGCCAGATTTTGGCTGGCTTTGGCAGGATTCGGTCTCGCCTTTTTCATTGGATTGGCATTTTGGTTCAGAGCAAGGCAACGCCGGAAAACCAATGCGGTGCTGGAGACCAAAAACCAGGAGATTTTGGCGCAGAAAGAAGAAGCCGAAAGACTAAGAAAACGTGCAGAACAATCAGAGGCGGTAAAGGAAAAGTTTCTGGCTGCAATGAGTCACGAAATCCGAACGCCCATGAATGCAATTGTTGGCCTCTCCCAACTCCTGGACGCCCAGGATAATCATCCTACCACAGCGCATAATATCTCCATCATCAGGCAATCAAGCGAACATCTGATGACCATCTTGAACGATGTGTTGGACCTGGCCAAGATCGAAGCCAATAAAATGGAACTTCGCCCGGAATGCCTTCACCTGCCTTCGCATCTTCAACTCATTACGGGCACTTTTGAAAGCCTTGCCAAGGAAAAGGGACTTGAACTACACCTTAAACTGGACGCCGAAGTGCCTGAATTTGTGGAAGCAGACCCAGTAAGATTAGGGCAGATTCTTAACAATCTGGTGTCTAATGCCATCAAATTTACACAAAAAGGCGAAGTTACCATAACAGTAAATCTGGAAGAAGCACTTC
>JAEURZ010000050.1 GCA_016788905.1 Elusimicrobiota bacterium | reverse complement strand
AGGTCGAAGTAGCGGCTAGCATCCAGCTGGGTAATGAGTGACTGGGTGGCATCATCTTTGGAAAAATCCAGCACCGCTATCTTTGAATTCTTCACCTCGTTGGTAAGCGCAAACCCGAAGATCACGATCTGTACCACGGGCATCCCCAGCAGGATAAACATCGTACGCTTATCCCGCCAGATGTGATAGAATTCTTTTTTTATAAATGCAAAAAATTGTTTCATGTAAGGTTGAACAGTTTAATAACCGGGCCAATCGTTGATAGACACTACTTACTACTTATGAGTTACGACTTATGACTTATCACTTACAACTCACTCCCCTCTCACCGCTTTCCTCGCCAGCTTCAGAAATACTTCATCCATTGACGCTGCAGCATACGTTCTTTTCAATTGTGCCGGTGTATCAAGCGCTTCCACTTTGCCATCCACCATAATGCTCACCCGGTTGCAATACTCCGCTTCATCCATATAGTGGGTGGTTACAAAAATGGTGATACCCAGCTCCGCCGCCTGGTAGATCATACTCCAGAATTCACGCCTCGTTACCGGGTCCACACCTCCCGTCGGTTCATCAAGAAATACAATTTGCGGTTCATGAAAGATCGCCACCGAAAAGGCCAGCTTCTGCTTCCATCCCAGGGGCAGCGACTTCACCAGAACATCTCCTTCCTTTTCCAGGTGCAGGTGATGCAGTATAAAAGCCGTTTTCTTCCGGATAAAATCATTCGTCATCCCATAAATACCACCATAGAAGCGCATGTTCTCTTTTACCGTGAGGTCATCATACAGGGAGAACTTCTGG
>JAEURZ010000049.1 GCA_016788905.1 Elusimicrobiota bacterium | reverse complement strand
ATTGCCCCAATACGGGCACCAGCCCCACCCTTGGTCTCATTACTACCCGACACGATCCCATCTGATCCATATGCTTCTAAAAGATCATCTCTAAATTTTTTCTCATTCTTCTCAAACGCGTCTGAATAAGTGAGGTATTCCAACTGGCCGAAATAATTCACGCGACGATCTGCTGCGCGAAGCGATACCGCAGCCACTGCCACCAACAATGAACACACTATTGTCCAACCTTTCATTAAATTCTCTCCTATTTTGGTTTATCATCATCTCAGCTTTCGAAGTGATCATCGAAATCTGTAGGGATTTCCGAAACTCTTTAAATTACTAAACCATCCAGGCCTATTGTTTAAATTCTGACCAGGCTATTGCAGACTTCTGGCCGGCCTTTTTCCCCTCTTCCAGCATCTTTCCCACGGCTGCCACCAAATGCTCGTAGGCGGTTTTGCTTAAAATTGTTTGTTCGTTCCCTTCAGTCTAGAACACCCCCGTTTCACGATACTCCAGCGGCCCGCCCACCTTCCCCGAATGCGCGCAGGGAAGGTGGGCACCGCCTGAAGTGTTTCTGTTCAATTTCCCTGTTTTAGAACTCAACTCCCAACCGAATTCCGAACGGATTCCAATCGAATTTTTGGAAACTGTTCATATCTTCAGCGGAAGGCATTTGAGAATATGTCAGGGCAAGTTCAACCCCCATTTTCTCAGTCACATAGGCAATGGCCGGACCAATTTCCCAAGTAAACTTGGTCGTGGTGATTGATGTTTTATAACTTCCAGAGGCGTCCCAATCACCAGTCATAACATAAGAGTAATCATCCTCCACTTTAA
>JAEURZ010000048.1 GCA_016788905.1 Elusimicrobiota bacterium | reverse complement strand
GAACCGGTGCCGAAAGGCGAATTCGGCGGCGACGTATTGCATCGCGTAATCGGATCGGGCGGTCAAATTGGCGGTACCTTGTTATGGGAATTCAAACGCACCAAAAACTGGAGCGATGCCTGGCTGGTGAAACTGCGCGACGATCAACGCGCCGCCAAAGCGGAAGTAGCGGTCATCGTCAGCCACACCTTGCCGAAAGGCGTGGAAACCTTTGAATTGATCGAAGGCGTCTGGGTCACCCACCCGCGCGCGGCGTTGCCGGTTGCCATGATTCTGCGCCAATCCTTGCTGGAAATCGCGTTGGCGCGCCAATCCTCCGAAGGCCAGCAAAGCAAAACCGAAATGGTCTACCAATACCTCACCGGCCCGCGCTTCCGCCAACGCGTCGAAGCAATCGTCGAAGCCTTTTCCACTATGCAGGAAGACCTCGATAAAGAACGCAAAGCCATCATGAAACAATGGGCCAAACGCGAAGAACAGATCGAACGTGTGATGGCGGCAACGGTCGGCATGTACGGTGATTTGCAAGGCATTGCCGGGAAATCGTTGCAGGAGATTGAAGGGTTGGAGTTAAAAGCGCTTGATTCTAAAGTTGACTGGTAAAGCTAATAGCTGTGATGTCACAATTATTGAATGAAGCTCTCGATTGAACTTAATTAGATAAAATAATATGGAATTGACAGATAGAGAAAAAGACTTATTCAAATCACTAACAAGTACCGCTAAATCTGCCTTATCAATTTATATTCCTGGGCTTGCGCAGGCAATCGCTGGTTATGATGCCTATCAACGCAGTTGTCATGATAGAAATATTCAGAAAGTATTAAATTATCTTCAAG
>JAEURZ010000047.1 GCA_016788905.1 Elusimicrobiota bacterium | reverse complement strand
GGAAACAGATGAACTCAAGGGAGCGGCGTGGAAGGCGCTTAGATCTTTTCTGACCGATCTGGAGCGTTGGAGCCGTCAACTACAAATCCTGACGCCTGCTGAACTTGCCGGAATTGTGCTGGATGAATCGGGTTATACGCATATGTGGCAACAGGATAAATCTGTCGAAGCGCCGGGAAGACTGGAAAACCTGAAAGAATTGGTTTCTGCATTGAATGAATTTCAAAGTTTGAGTGATTTCCTTGAACATGTGGCCTTAGTGATGGAAAACAATGCCGCAGCCCAGCAGGAGGCGGTGAGCATTATGACGCTTCATAGCGCGAAAGGTCTTGAATTTAATACGGTTTTTCTCGCGGGATGGGAAGAGGGGATTTTTCCCAACGCGCGTGCCCTTGATACAGTGGGACGCGAAGCATTGGAAGAGGAACGGCGGCTGGCTTACGTGGGGTTGACGCGCGCACGCAAGCGAGCCTATATCTGCTTTGCGGCGAATCGGCGCCTCCATGGAGCGTGGCAGTCCTCTCTTCCTTCGCGTTTTATAGATGAATTGCCCGAAGATCTTGTTGAAGAGCATACGCAGCCTGGCCTTTTTGCTCGTCGCTTCCATGAGGAGGAGCCACAAATCAAAACACGCTTATCGTCGAGCGAGTCACTTTTCTCTGGCTTCGCGTCTGCCCCCGGCGCAGGTTCAGGTTCCAAAGCAGGCGTTGCCTCGTCATATCAGGTCGATGATTCGCATCGGGTCAATGATCGGGTCTTTCATATCAAATTTGGCTATGGGCGAATTGTAGAGATCATGGGAGATAAACTTGAGGTTGATTTTGAGCATAGTGGGCTTAAAAAGGTGATGGCCTCTTT
>JAEURZ010000046.1 GCA_016788905.1 Elusimicrobiota bacterium | reverse complement strand
ACTCAACCCGCAATTGCTGAAGGCAGTTCAGGAAGAGGGATTTCAGGCTCCCACAGAAATACAACAGCGCGTGATACCGTTGGCCTTGGGGGGTCAGGCGATTATTGGCATAGCCCAAACGGGCACGGGTAAAACCGCAGCCTACCTGTTGCCGATTCTGAAGAAACTTACGTACGCCCAGGAAACGGCACCCCGGGCCCTGGTGTTGGCCCCCACCAAAGAACTCGTAGTTCAAATTGCCGATCATGCGACACGATTGTCCCGGTATACCGACCTGAGAACGGTTGCTCTTTATGGTGGCGTGGGCCCCAAGTCGCAAATTGAATCATTGAAGAAGGGCACCGACCTGGTCATTGCTACTCCGGGACGCTTCATGGAGTTATACCTTCGACAGGAAATCACCACCAAATTGATCAAGACGCTGGTGCTGGATGAGGCGGACCGCATGTTGGACATGGGTTTCATGCCTCAGTTGAGAAAAGTTTTTGAGGTAATTCCTCAGAAGAGACAGAACCTGTTGTTCTCGGCTACGTTTCCGCCGAAAGTGGAAAAACTAGCCGAAGAATTCTTGCTCTTTCCGGTCAAGGTGGAAGTTACTCCGCAATCTACGCCCGCCAGGGAAGTTGAACAGTGGCAGGTTCATGTACCCAATCTCAAAACAAAAATCAACTTGCTTGACTACCTGTTGCAGGACAAGGAGAAATTTAACCGCGTCTTGGTTTTTGCACGTACGAAGCAGGCGGCCAATGACGTATTCAAGTACATTGACCGGAAGAAATTGGGCCCGGTACGGGTGATACACTCAAACAAGGGCCAGAATACGCGGATTAATGCGATGAATGAGTTTCGGGAGGGTGGACTGCGGGTGCTGGTTTCAACGGATGTTTCGTCCAGGGGCA
>JAEURZ010000045.1 GCA_016788905.1 Elusimicrobiota bacterium | reverse complement strand
GCGCGCCTGGGTGATCGGCGAGGGCGAGGCGGTCTGGACGCGCTTGAAATGGCCGATGGCGGCGGCTGGATCCTTGAGGAAGCGCAGGGCATACCAGCCGGCGTGGAATTCGGCCTCGGCCTGCATGGCGCGCGATGAGCCGGTGTGGCCCTGGACGACGCGATAGGCGGTGCGGGCGTCGCCAAGTTCGAGCAGCTGGCGGGAAACAATGCGCTTCTCCTCCCACCACTCGTCGGGCACCACCATGGCACGGGGGTCCTTCGGCGCCTTCAGCAGCAGCTGGGCGGCTTCCTGCCAGCGCTCCTGGCGGCGGGCCCATTGGGCGCGGCCGAACAGATAGGCCGGTTCGTCCTTGATGTCGGCGGGGACGGCGTCGAGCAGGGCGCCGGCATTGGCGGCCTTCTTTTCCACCGCGAGGCGGGCCTTGACCAGCGCGACATAGCCGGGCCCGAGTTGGCGGGCGGTGGTCATGGCGTCGTCGGACTTGGACTTGAGCAGGGCGCGATCGAGGCGGACGCGGTGATCGGCGGCGGTCAGCAGCGAGGCGAATTCGCCGAGCAGGGCGCTTTCGGTCTCGTCGTTCATGGTGTGCTCGCGCCAGGCCTTGCGGATGATCTCGGCGGCGGCGGCGCGATTGCCGGTGGCGAGATGGGCGCGGGCGAGCAGCATGGCGCCGCGCGACGACTGCGGCTGGGTGCCGCCAAAGGCGCGGACAACCTCGCCGGCGGGCGGGTTTTCCCGCTCCAGCGCTTCCTCGGCGCGGCGGCGCAGGGTGTCGGGATCGGGCCAGCCGGGGTTCTTGATGGCGAAATCGGTGATGGCGTCGGCGTTGACGGCACCGTTGCGGGCCAGCGTCCAGTCGACGATCTTGGCGTCGAGGCGCTCCAGTCCGGCCTTCAGCGCCACCGCCTTGGCGACGTCGCCGCGGGAGGCGGCCTCAAGCGCGGCCTTCAGGCCAGGCGCGTCCTGGGC
>JAEURZ010000044.1 GCA_016788905.1 Elusimicrobiota bacterium | reverse complement strand
AACCCCGCGCGCGCAACCCCAAAGAGGTACCCTTCCCCCTGCTTCCCCCATCCCGGCGGGCCGGGGGACAGTCGGTGCCCCACTCCGACTCGCCCCGGCGGGGCGAGCCATGAAAAACTGGGGGGAAAAAACCTAAAAAAATATCCTACAATCCGCTCAAACAGGAGGTGGTCATATGTATAGTATTCCTTCTTCCACACCCAAAAATCCCCCCGTCATTAAATGCGCCATCTATACCCGCGTCTCGACGGATTCTCAAGTCGATGTGGTGTTTAATTCCTGTGAAGCCCAGGAAGACCGTATTCGCTCTTTTGTCGCTAGCCAGGATAATTTCCAAGTGGTCCAGGCCTATTCCGACGCGGGCTATACCGGCGCGAACATGAACCGCCCCGCGCTTAAACAGATGCTCGCCGCGATTCAGTCGAGACAAGTCGACATGGTGATCACTTACAAGATCGACCGATTGACCCGCTCACCTCGCGACTTTTACGAGCTCATTGAGCTGTTTGAAAAAAATGGGGCGTCGTTCATTTCGGTGACGGAACGATTTGACACGTCTACTCCCTCGGGTCGTTTGCTCCGCAATATTATGCTCACCTTCGCCCAGTTTGAGCGGGAGCTTGCGTCCGAGCGGGTTAAAGATAAAGTGGTTCAGCGCGTGAAGCGCGGCCTTTACCATGGAGGGCACCCTCCCTTTGGCTATAGGGCCGAAAACAGAGCCCTGGTGGTCGATCCGCCCCGCGATTCGATTGTTAAAAAAATCTTCGAAATGTATGTGGAGACGCGATCAATTCGCAAAATTGCCCGGTATCTTAAGGAAAAGAAAGTTTTTTCCCGTAAAGGGAAAACGTTTTGTGATTCCACCATCTGGAATGTTCTTCGCAAGCAGGTCTACACGGGGAAGGTGGTCCACAAGGGGAATGTTTTTCCGGGCCAGCACGCTCCCATAATTTCAGAGGAGCTTTTTAAGCACGTGCAGGGACTCATCAAAAACACGCCCCGCTTTCATACCGAATCCCACGATCACTTGCCCTTCGCTGGAATCGTGCATTGTGGGGAGTGTGGTTCGGTGATGTCGGTGGCTTACACAAACAAACCATCCAAAAATGGAAAGAAGCGTTACTATTACTATCGTTGCACGAAAGTTAACAACGAAGGATGGAGAGCCTGTTCCACCCAACAGACGAGCGCGGAGCGGCTGCACGAATCCGCGTACAACAACTTGTTGAGGGTGTCTTTAGACGCGGATTATCTAAAAAACCTGGTTTTTTCCATGAAAAACCAAACCCCTCACCCTGGGGCAAATTATGTCGAACCGCCCGCCCATTTTGAGGCGTTCAGCCCTGAAACGCTCGAAAAAAGCCTAAAGGCATTTATAAAAGCCAGCGCGCGCAAAACC
>JAEURZ010000043.1:1198-1483 GCA_016788905.1 Elusimicrobiota bacterium | reverse complement strand
GCTTTTACAATATGCAAGATTGACGCTGGATTTGTCGTCCCGATCCCGACATAGCCGTTCGTGGTATCCACATTGAGTACATTGGTCGTACCGTTGGCCTTGGTGATCTGGAAAGCGGTGGTGGAATCGGAGGGAGGATAGATTCTGGGTGAAATGATCCCATTCGAAATCAATCCTATTCCGCTCACAGAGAGAGTCGATGCGGCAACAGTATTGGCGTTTGTCAGATTGTTTCCTCCCATATCAATCGAGCCGCTCAGGGTGCCGCCGGAGAGGGGGAGTTTG
>JAEURZ010000043.1:0-1188 GCA_016788905.1 Elusimicrobiota bacterium | reverse complement strand
GTGCCCGCGGGAATACGTGCGGCGTCCAGAACGCCACTGGTGATTTTCGTGGCGTCCAAGCTCGGGATGTCCCCTGCGGCGAGCGTGTCTCCCGCGGTGACCCGGCCTTTTTCGTCGGTCGTCACTTTTGTATAGGTCCCGGCGGTTCCGGTACTGACGAGCGTGAGCGCGCCGGTTGTGGAAATTGTTGCGTCCCCAGAGAGGGGAACACCCGCCGCTACATTCGATCCATTGCCCACAAGCACCTCACCTGCGGGCAGGGCCGAATCTACCTTGCTGTTGAACGTGGCCCAGTCTGAGCTGGCCAGGTAACCGTCGGTGGTGCCGTTGGATTGGGGGAGGGAAACTGTGGGGGAAGTTCCTCCGGAGCTGGCGAGGGGTAATGTGGCGGCGACGCCGGTTACCGTGCCTGCATCGGTGGATAAGGTTTGCCAGCTTCCGTTCACATAACTTTCCACGGCGTTCAGGGTGCTGTTATATCGTGTGTCCCCATTGGCGGGGGTGCTTGGCCGTTCGGCGCTGGTGCCGGTGGGGAGCCTTACCGCGTCGGTCTTGGCGCCTAAGTCAAGGCTCGTGGCGGGGGCGCCACCCAACCCGATCCGGTCCACGTTCAACTGAGCGGTGTTGCTCACGTGGGTCCCGGAAATGGAACTCGTGGCAATTTTAACACCCGTCACCAATCCGTCTTGCAACGCCGCGGTGTCCACACCACCCGCTTGAACCGCTTCCGCCAGAGTGGCCACATGGGACCGGGGAACCGGGGTCACGCGGAGTTTGGGTAGAAGGGGAGTTCCCGCCACGCTCAAAAGGGCGTAGAGGGGGTTCGTTCCCGTATAAGCGGAGGCATCCAGGGGGGATCCCACGGGGGTGCCGGAGCCCAGCTCATAGGAAAACACACCTTGGGGATTAATGGGAGTGATAAGGCCGGTCTCGGTATAAACCGGTGTTCCGCCCGTGGTGGCGGGATCGCCATCCCGAAAAAGCCGCCATTCCACCGCGGTCGGTGTTCCGATAGGTGTGCCGGTGTTGTCGGAAAGGCGCCCCTGGACCATGAAGTTAAAGTCGGCCCAGGCAACGGCGCCAAGAAGAAACATTCCAATCAAAAACACCAACCGTTTTGTCACCCGAGAAGTCCGCCTTAACGCGAAATTTCGGAGCCGAATCCACTGGCCCCGCGATGTGTCTGGT
>JAEURZ010000042.1 GCA_016788905.1 Elusimicrobiota bacterium | reverse complement strand
GTGTCTGTTTAGCTCCAGGGGGTGATCGACGGGGAACATAATTTTTGAATTAAAATTTCCCAGGCCATAAAAACTGTTACAAGATTGTTACTTGTACAAACTTTTTTAATTTTCTATCTTTGCGACATGAACACACGCCTCACACTTCTGTCGGAAGATAAAGAAAAACTGGTGGACAAAATCCTCGAGCTCGAGGAACGACTGAAATCTCTCCAGGAAAAATACGAGGCCCTCCTTAAAAAACCAACCAAAGGGGCCTCCGCCTCTTCCGACAAGAAACCCGACTTCCTAAAAACCGGAAAAGCCAAAAGCCTTCCTCCCCATCGCTGGGGCCGCAAGAAGAACCACCCCGGGTGCACCCGCCCGACGCCCACGCACATCGATCGGATCGTTGATCAACGACTCGACTGTTGTCCCCAATGTCAGGGGCCCCTCAATGAAACAACCGATTCGTCGTCCCATATCCAGGAGGATATTATTCCGGCACGGGTGGAGGTTGTCCGGTTCGTCCATCATGCCTATTGGTGTACCACGTGCCATACCGACGTCGTGGCCCCCCCCGCCTCGGATGAAGTTCCAGGCGGGTATCTGGGTCCCCAGGCGTTGGCCACCATGGTCTGGCTGAAATACCATGTGGCCATCCCCACCAACAAAATTCAAACGCTCCTCCATGACCTCTGTGGGCTTACCGTATCCCAGGGGGCCATCACCCAATCGTTCCAACGCCTGGCGGGTTATCTGCGCATTGAAAGTGACCAGATTCGCGAGGCCATTCGAACCGCTGCCGTTAAGCACGTCGATGAAACCGGGTGGACCATCAACGGCGTCTCTCATTGGCTCTGGGCGTTCGTCAATGAGACCTGGGCGTATTTTTGCGTTGACAAAAGGCGGGGGAGTGACGTGCCCATCGGCATTCTCGGCAAACTCTTCACAGGGGTCCTTGTGAGCGATTTTCTCCACGCCTACAACACAAAGATTCATGGCCGAAAGCAGAAATGTCTTGTCCACCTTCGACGTGAAATCCGGGAGCAACGGGGCGATGATCCCCCGTTGGATTTCACCGAACCAGAAAAAAAGCTTAAACGTCTCTTGGCCGACGCCCAACGGTTGGTGGACCGACGCTCCCACTGGTCTTCCCTTGTTTTCGCTCGGAAGGTCCGACGTGCCAAAGAGCGATTGTTTGAATTTGCCACCGCTTCTTATTCCAATCCCATCTGGAAACGGCTCAGTAAGAGAATCCTCCTGCACCGGGACAGTCTTTTCACCTTTCTCGATGTGCCTGGATTACCTTCCGACAATAACACGGCCGAACGAGCTATTAAACCCCACGTTATTATTCGAAACCGCTCATTCCAAAACCGCACACCGGCCGGCGCAGGAGCCCATGGGACATTGTCCAGTCTGGTTCAAACTCTCCTACTCCAAAAGCGGCCTGTCCTTAAGGACATTGCACACGCCTATCTCCACCACCGACAAAACCGCCCCAATCTAAGGGCCCCCGCAGCACCTCCGGTTCTCTTTCCACTGACATAGCTCCGGTATCTAAGGGGGGTTCCGCCCTTCAGCTCACCCTTATTTTGGTTTCTCACCCCCTGGAGCTAAACAGACAC
>JAEURZ010000041.1 GCA_016788905.1 Elusimicrobiota bacterium | reverse complement strand
GGTTTTGCGCGCGCAGTTTTTCACATGCTTTTGGAGTGTCTCTTGAAGAATTTCGGGGGTCAGGTTTTCCAACTGTTGGGGCGGTTCGAACCCGTTTTCAGGGGGCTGATGTAATTGGTTTTTAACCGAGAACAGCATTTGTTTGAGGTAAACAGGGTCCCTGGATAGTCTCGCAAGGTTTTGATGGATGGTCTGCTCCAACCGGGGGGCGCTGATTTGGCGGGTTGTGCATGCGTTCCAACCTTTGTGGTTGGTAGCCGTGCAACGATAGTAAAAATAGCGTTGTTGTCCTGACGTGCTGTTCTTGGTTGTATGAGTGGGGCTCATATGGGACCGGCATTCTCCGCACTCAATGAGCCCCGCATAAGGCAGATGGTGGTAGGGGACGCTGGTTTTTCGGATTTTTTGGTTTTCCTCGGCCAATAGGGCCTGAGTGTGGTTAAACAAGTCCTCGGAGATAATCGGCTCATGGATGCCGGGGAGAATTTTTCCTTTGTACATGGTTTTTCCGGCGGCGGCGGGACTTTTTAAAACCCGCCAGACAAAGTGATCGGATAGCGTGGACCGCTCGTGCCATAATTCCCGGAGGGCGAGCGTCACCTGGTGCGCCGTGCCGAGCTCAACATATTTCTCAAAGATGAAGCGCACGACGCGGGCCCGCTTGGGATCAACGAACAGTTTTCCCTCGACTTTTTTGTAGCCGTAGGGTGGAGGGCCGCCGTTGTAAAGACCCCGCATGGCGCGCTGGGCAAATTTATCCCGGATGCGCTCGGAGGCCAGCTCCCGCTCAAACTGAGCGAAGGTCAGCATGATATTGCGAAGGAGACGGCCAGACGGGGTGGAGGTGTCGAAGCGTTCCGTCACGGAAATAAACCCCGCGTTGTGGGTCTCGAAAAGTTCGATCAGTTGGTAAAAGTCGCGCGGGGAGCGTGTCAGCCGGTCGATCTTATACGTAATCACCATATCGATGAGCCCGGCCTTGATGTCGGCGGCCAACCTCTGAAGAGCTGGGCGGTTCACATTGGCGCCTGTAAAGCCCGGATCGGAATAGACCTTTGCGACGCGGAAGCCCTCTTGGCTGGCGATAAACGATTTAATGCGATCCTCCTGAGCCTCGCAGGAATTGAACCTGACCTCCGCTTGTTGGTCCGTCGAAACACGGGTGTAAATCGCGCAACGGGTCAAGGCTGGGGGGGATTTCTCAGTAAGCATTGTTTGCATGGCAGGACCTCCACGTGTGGGAATAGGCGACGCTCGGTTCGCGCCATCTCGAACTCGTTGAGTAAATGCAGAAGGTATTCGGCTAACTGGGGATCCGTCTTGGCGATTTCTGTTATCAACTCCACGGCGGCCTCCTGTGGGGCGAAAGAAAACCCCCTCGGGTGTCCAGGTCGGCCGCTGGGCCTTCCCTCCGAGGGGGTAAAACGGCCCCGCGAGACCTGGACAATAATACTATATCTCCTATACCTTATATTTGTCAAGGGCCCGCATTCTTGTAAGCTATAGGCATGCCGAAAATGAAGCCATACGACAAAGGCGGGAACCTTTATTACCTGAGGAAAGGCCTGCAAAAAAGCGTGATCCTGCACCTCTCACCCGAAACCCACAAAAAGCTCAAGTACATGGCCTGGCTCAAGGAAACCTCTGTTCAGAAACTCCTGGCGAAGACGATCGAGACGTTGGTGAAAGACGTCGATTTGAAAAGCAAGAGCGGCACCGTTTAGGCGACTTACCCCCCTGGCTTTCGACCGTGATTTGGGTTTGGCCACCCCGCCCCGCCGGGGAGGGGTTTGGGGAGGGGAACCACCTTGGGGTTGCGCGCGCGGGGTT
>JAEURZ010000040.1 GCA_016788905.1 Elusimicrobiota bacterium | reverse complement strand
GGCCTCCCCCCAAGACAGGGGGAGGCCGTTTGACTTCAAACTTGATTCTGTTTACGCCGCTTTAAGTGCCGCAACCAGGGCCCGAATTTCTGTTTCGGTCTCCTGGGTGGAGATTCGAAGACCAACGCCTTCCAACAACCACAGGATCTTCTCAACCAAGACATTTTCAGGCAATCCTTCCGTATTGAACACCACAGTAGACGTGGGAGAGGCAATCAGTTGAACTTTTAAATTCCCTTGATTGGGACTGATTTTTAAGCGATTCAACACTTCCAGCACGTTAACCACCACCATCCCCTCGCTATTCATGCTCAAGATCCCGTCGCCAATCGCGCCCTGATGAACATTGATCGGGAGCCCAGCTTCCGTGGCTTTAGTCCCCAATTCTTTAAGGCGTTCGATCAGGTCGGTGTTCTCACCCGACTCCATCCCAGGGGCCAGGGTAATCATAAGTCCTGTCCCCGACACCAAAAGATCCTTTTGAGCCCCCACAGACGAATACCGCTCCAACATCTCCACCAGGTTGAGGATATAAGCTCGGTCGGATGTCTCATCCACATGTATTGTTTTTGGTACGCCGGGTTGAATGTTATCCACATGAACCAGATTGGATGGTTTGACATCTGCCAATTCCGCCAGTTGCTTCAACTGGGTTTGAACCGCCCCTCCCTTCTCTTGGCCATAGAGGGCCACATTAAAGACAGCGAGGGCCTCCATGATCTTCGTTTTAGCCCCAGAATAAATCTCTGCTCCCTTCGCTGTTTTGGCCGCAAGAGCCGCCAACAGAGTCGCCCGAACCGCGTGGTCAGCATAAACAGCTTGAGCCTTCGAGGGCACAAGAGCTCCCACGGCGTCGGTCAGATTTCCCGCGGACCCCGCCATAACATCGGAAGACTGAACCAGACTGTTCCGGCTGGTTGTTAAAACCAGAGAAATAATTTCTTCCGATTCGCCAAACCTCTTAGCAGATTGAGCCCAATTGGCGTCGCCATAAAGGGTAAATTGCTCATTGCTCAATTGGTCAACGAGGGAACTTATTTCGATTTCGTCTTTCCGATCATTCCCCAAGGTTAACCCCAAGAAATGGGTCGTGGACTTCAGATCCAAAAGTTGCTCACGAGCCCGGGGAATTAACAATTCACCTAACGGTTCTCGGCCAGTCTGTTCAAAAAGCGTTCTCTTATCCGATGAAACCAGCTTGATTGCCCCCATCAGAAGCCCCAGCAAACTCGCGGACCCCAAGAAGGCCGCCCCCACATCCCACCCACTTAATCCCGCCAAAACAACCCCCGGCGCAGCCACGGCCGCCGGAGAAATGACCAACAAAACCAACCCCAAAAGCACTCCCCGCGCCCATTTGTTAGTGAAAACCCCTGAAAAAGCGTCAAGATTCAGAAAACCACCTTGTTGACTTCCTAAACCCGTTTTTCCTATCAATTGTGCCTTTTCTTTCTGACTTGAGACGGGTTCACGAACCGCGTTGTGGTGGTGCCGAATCCGAAGAGAATCCAGGAGACCTTTAACCTCTTCGAAAGTGTGCCCGGCGAAAAGTCGTAATTCATAGAGCGAGAGACCCCAGGGGGTCCCTTCCTTTGAGGTGGCCGCTTGATCACTAATCCCAGGAATCCCGAGAATTTTAGGATGGTTATCTCTAAGCCTAGAAAGTGAATGCTCTATTGAACTTCTTCGAAATGCACTCTGAGCAACAGCTCTAATCGGGTCTTTATAATCCATGTCCCAGGCACGCACAACAAAGCTATCCTTTTCCCCCGCCAGAAATATAGTAACAACGGTCTCCCCCCCATACGCATGGAGTTCCCCAACCGGCTCCCACTGGGAACCCGCCTGTCTACTCGCAGAGAGAACCACATCCCTTGTTTGGGGAGCCCCAGAATTCCCTGTCAATCCAAAATGAGAAACACTTTGGACGACAGCTTTGGGCCCATGAAAAGTCACGGGCCCGGCAATTAAGGAATCGATGATGACGCTTCCAGCGGACAAACTAAATCCCTTAAAATTCCCGTTAAACTGAATGTGGGAATTAATGATGGCACTCCCAGGAACCAATCGAAGAGTAAAAGTACCCGAGTTCGGGGCAGAAACCCTGACGTTTGAAAGAATAAACCGGGCGTCTTCTTTTTCCCTTTGAGAAAGACTATCAATTGGTTTCCCATTATAAAGAACCCTAACATTTCCTGGGATAACTAATTTCTCACTATCAAACCTTTCCGAGAAGGAAAGGGCTGGGTCCTGAACAACTTCCCGTAGCCCCCGAGCATTTAAGTCTAAATTCCCAATATCGCCCCCGTAACCTCCCTCACCGTAGTGGACTCCCAACATGGAAACACCATGCTCTTCGAAATAGTTTATCGTTGCAATAGAGAGAGCGTTATCTTGGGCTTTCGTTGTATAGCCACCAAAAACCCTGTCAAAAACACTTACCTTTTCCTGCCCGATCCTTATTCCAGAAGGGCCCCGCATTCCGTGGAACTTCTTTACCAGAAGATCAAGGACAGTTTGTTTATCCGCCATTAAGAAAAAGATATTCATCACAATACTGCCACCACCAAGGGTAACAGCTTTTTCAGCCAATACGTTAAATCCCTTCTTTTCCACAAAAGTCAAGATCATTCCCGCTGTATTGGGAATAAAATTACCTTTATCCACCAATTTTAATTCTTCAAAAATATTTCGGGCAGAGGCCAGGTCTCCATTAAACGTTAAGTCAAATTCCGATTGAATAGCAGATGGGGCTGTCCCATTGAAGAGTTGATCCAAACCTACTCCTGTCCGATTATGAAATTCCACGATGCTCAGAGCAACATTGGGAGAAAAGAGTTGAACCTTTGGGCCGGAAGCGGCCATAAAACGAGCAGGTAATGCCGCAAGAGATTTATCACCAAACCCAGGGTTTGCTCCAAATAAAATAATTCCATCGGATGCGGGCCATAAAAGGGTGGACCGGCCGTGGGACTGCATTTGCAACCAAGCAACAAGAGTGGTCAAAATATTTGTTTCCAAAAAGGTCGTCACCTGAAATCGGTGGTCTGGTGTTATTCGCAGCAATGGAGCTAAGCTAAACTGTCCATGCTGAGCGTTTGTGGGCGGTCCCCCGCGGGTTTTACTGCCGCCATCCGTAATGAGGGCAAGATTTTCTTTAGTAAAGAAATCATCTCCAAATATATCGGCCATCCTTCGCATGGCCGTAGTCGCTCCTGGCAAATCATGGGCTAATGTTCCGGGTTTCTCAACACTTAAGAAGAAAGTTATATGCCCATTAAAACGGGCTGACTGGGCCTCGAGGGCTTCCAGATACGCCAAATAAGTATCCGGGGCAAAGTTTTTAATGTTGATCATGAAATTGACTGACCAATCCCCACCAGCAACAAGGCCTTTCGCCACCTCAGCCAACTTATCAAAATCGCTTGTCTGATTAATCGTAAAGGGAATTCCGTCCGCGAATTGTTCACGATCTACCTGATTAAGATTTGGATTCCCCATTCCGCTGTTGGCAGATTTTACCACCAGAAGACCACTCGCCCACATGGTTTTTTCAACCAACCAAGCATAGTTCCCTGTCGTCCCTTCCACGGAAGCCGCTTCACGTAAAGCTGTGGTCGCCAACAATCGATTTTCCAATACTTCTTGAGAAGAGTGACCTTCATAAACACGAGACCTGGTAAGGATAGAGAGAGAATGTAAAAATTGGAGACGATGCTTCGAATTTAGTTCCCGGTATTTCCCGAGATTTTTTTTGAAGTATTTCTGGGCTTGCTTTACAGTAACGGCTAACGGAACCCTGGGAACCCACCCATCACCCACCGAAGAAGAGGGGGGATCGTTCAATACCGAGCCATAAAGAAATCGGCCATCCCGTCCAACCGTTAAATCGGAGGAGAGACTGGATGCGTTCTTGATTTCCTTGGTTCCTAGGAATTCCAGTAAACGAGAATTTCCTATCCAACCACCATCCACATCAAAAAGACCTGGTTCGGTTTCGGTGTAAACATAGTCACCAATCCCTAGACCAAGAGTTTTGACCGGACGAATCTTCCCATTGACGGTCCCCGGCCGAACTTGAACCAAGGGCCTAATAACCAACTCTTCCCCTGTTTCTGAATTTCGGAGGACAACAGCCTCCCCTTGAGTCCTCCTAATTAATGTGACGGACTGACCTAATTTCCCTAATTGCAAGGTTACTTGATTCGGAAAATCTGAAAATAGTGCTCCACGGAGCGGGATAGATATTGTTCGCGAATCGTCCACAGGGATTTCGAGCCGGGATTTAAGCGTAACACGAAACTCATTTAGGAATGCAAAGACAAACTTCGTGACGGACATTCGTTCCGCCCAACCACTCCAACCCTGCCAAGGATCAATCACACCACCTTGCCTCATTGCGCCTTTTCCTAATCTCCCCACTTCTGGAGACTTGGGTTGAGAATCAGGCTGATCAGGAACAATATTCAATCGGGTTCCGCGCGTAAGAAATAAAATCCAGTCATTAAGTATTTGGCCAAAACTTTTAGTCTCTTTGAACGCTTGAGAGAGATCCCCCACCCCGGCCAGAACTCGAGTCGACCACACGACCCCTGACATGACAACCGACACGACAGGCATGACGACTTTTTTGATTGCGTTGGAAATGACGGTAAAACCACTTTGCTTCGCACCAACGCCACGCCTCATGTCAACCCGAATATTCGCATCTTCAACTGACTCAATTAAGTTGCGATCCGGTGTGGTTGCCCCTTCATTCGCGGAGGTAACCGTAACCTGAACGGAACTCTCCTCAGTAACAGCTGTAACGGTAACCGCATCAGGAGTAGCAGTGTTCACGTTCGTTTGAACATCGGGAAACTGCTCCGCGACCAGATCGGTATTCGAGTCCCCCTGGGACTCTCCTACAGCACGATACGTCGCCGCAGCTATCCGTTTAACCGCGTTCGAATCTTGGGTGTAGTTGGTGACCCCCATGACTTCGCCATTCGTTCGCAAAGGGGAAAGGTAAAGTTTTTGTCCGGCAAGGAATTCTTCGATGGGGATGTGTTTGACGAGAAAAATGTCCATGTAAGCGTGCCCTTGGGGGATCTCCCCAATTTGCGGGGTGATGGTCACCACCGAATAACCTTTCGCTTTAAGACGGCTTTCCAGTTCCGGCGTGTGGAACCCGCCGGCCACCAGGGCCATGACCTTGGCGTTCGTTTCCTTGCCCTTGGCCAAAAGGTTATTGACCAACGAATCGTTCCGCTGGTCGGCGGCCCGGTAAAATCGTTCAAAAAGGGCCACGTCTTCCATGGAGGGGCCCTTCACTTCAAAGCCCAACACCGTATCCAACCGGGCCTGCAGGCTCCCCAAATCATCACGCCGTGTGCGGTAGGCGTTCCATTCCACCGGGCCGAACTCGTGACGAACGAGACGGGTCAGCAAACGCAAATCTTCCGCCAAGCCCAATACTGTTTTTTCTTCCGACGTCCGGCCCGCGACGGCAACCGCTTTGGACTTGAGATCTTCCAACTCATCAAAGAGACGAAACTTATCGATGCTTTCGGCCAGAAGAACATACTGCACGTATTGATCAAAAACCCCATAATCAGACCATTGGATCCCTCGTCCTTTGACCAACGCTTTCAACTGATTGTGGTAGGCGCTGAAACTGATCTGACCCGAACGATAATGCAACGACGCGGAAACCAACCGCTCAATGGCCGGGGCGTCCAAAACCTTGACGAGCTGTTCAATCAATGCCGCCCGTTCCCGTTCCACCCGGGCAAAATCAAGCCCGGCTTCGAGCGCGAGAGCCTTCTGG
>JAEURZ010000039.1 GCA_016788905.1 Elusimicrobiota bacterium | reverse complement strand
CCCCTCAATGCTTTTCGTTGTCGACAGTAAATGCGCAATATTTTATTTCAAAAGGGCTTGTCCCCCTGAACGGTTACAAAGTTCTAAGTGAACCCCGAATCCCCAGTGGAGCGCGAGGACCGACTCGGCGCATTGCGCCCTCCCCTGATCCAGCTGGAAAATTTGGGTCAACACAGTATCCTCTCTTCCTCTGAATGGGGGCCTCTCCTTTGTGGTTTATATTGAAATGTCACCCCGAAGGGTTGAGTTTTTAGCGGCGAAACGCCTGGTGAGACCCAAATCTTGGTATTATTGACGTTCATGAACGACCTCGAACGATTGATCCAAGAAAAAATCCTTGTTTTGGACGGAGCCATGGGGACAGCTCTCCAAAAAATGAACTTGACGGCTGAGGATTTCGGTGGCCCCTCTTTTGAAGGGTGCAACGAGAATTTGGTGTTGACCAAACCCGACGCGATTTCCGCGGTGCATGAATCCTATTTGAAAGCCGGGGCGGACATCATCGAGACGAACAGTTTTGGGTCCACGCCCATCGTTTTGGCGGAATACGATCTTGAAAACAAGGCCTTGGAAATCAGTCGCTTGTCCGCACGGCTGGCGAAAAAAATGGCCCATCAATATTCCACCGCAACGAAACCCCGCTTTGTGGCCGGTTCTGTGGGGCCCACCACCAAATCCCTTTCCCTCACGGGGGGCGCCACCTTTGAAGAGCTCGTGGATAATTTTCGAGTTCAGGGAATCGGTCTTTTGGAAGGTGGGGTGGATCTCTTCTTAGTGGAAACCGCCCAGGACAGTTTAAATATTAAAGCCGCATTGATCGGATTGGATCGCGCCATGGCCGAAGCCGGACGGCGGGTGCCTGTCAGTGTTTCGGCCACCATCGAATTGATGGGGTCTACGTTAGGGGGGCAAGGAATCGAGGCCCTCTATTATTCCTTCCAACAACGAAACCTTTTCTCCCTGGGAATCAATTGCGCGACGGGCCCTGATTTCATGACGGACCACATCCGCAGCTTATCGGAAATTTGCCGGTGGGGTGTCTCCTGTTATCCCAACGCGGGCTTACCAGACGAGGAAGGACGCTACAACGAAACCCCGGAAATGATTACCCAGAAGCTGGAACGGTTTGTGGACAACGGGTGGGTCAACCTTCTGGGGGGATGTTGCGGCACCACCGATGAGCACATTCGATTGATCTCTCAAATGGTGGAAGGGAAAAAGCCCCGTCGTCCGGGAGGGGGATCGCGTTTTTCGCTTTCCGGGTTGGATCCTCTCGTGGTGACCGATGAGATGCGCCCGGTGATAGTGGGCGAACGGACCAACGTGATTGGGAGTCGTAAGTTTAAGGAAATGATCGTGGCGGGGGCCTTTGAAGAAGCCTCGGAGATCGGGCGACGCCAGGCTCGGGCAGGAGCCCAAATCATCGACGTCTGCTTGGCCAATCCGGACCGAAACGAACAGTCGGATTTAGTGGAGTTTTTAGGATTTTTAACTAAAAAAGTTAAGACGCCCCTCATGATTGATAGCACGGACACAGCGGTGATGGAGGCCGCTCTTAAACTTTGTCCGGGACGGGCCGTTATCAATTCCATCAACTTGGAAGATGGGGAAGAGCGCTTTGCGAGCGTGACCCCTCTCTTGCGAAATTACGGGGCCGCGGTGGTGGTGGGGTGTATCGACGAAGATAAGGCCCAGGGGATGGCGGTGACTCGCGAGCGAAAACGTAGTGTTGCCAAGCGGTCCTTTGATCTTTTGACCGGGAAATACGGGCTTGCCCCTGAGGACATTGTCTTTGATCCTCTGGTTTTCCCCGCAGCCACGGGGGACAAAAATTACATTGGGGCTTCTCGGGAGACCATTGAAGGGGTGCGGTTGATCAAAGAAGCGTTCCCCCAATGTAAAACGATTTTGGGGATCAGCAACGTTTCCTTCGGCCTTCCGGAATCGGGCCGGGAAGTGTTGAACGCTGTTTTCCTTCATGAATGTGTCCAAGCGGGGTTGGACTTCGCCATCGTGAACGCGGAAAAATTAGCCCGATACGCGTCCATCCCGAAAGAAGAAATTGCTTTGGCCCGGGCGGTCCTGTTTGCGGGGCCCGAAGAATCCCGGTCGGCCGTGGAGGTCTTCACCGCCCATTTTCGCGGTAAAGCCGCTGTTCAAAAAGCGGCGCCCGTTCGGTTGGGAACTCCGGAAGAACGTATCGCCCAAAACGTCTTGGAAGGCTCAAAAGAAGGGTTGATCCCGGATTTGGAGGCTCTCTTGGAAAAGGGGGAAAAACCCCTGGCCATTGTGAACGGGCCGCTCATGAAGGGGATGGATGCCGTGGGTCGTCTTTTCGCCAAGAACGAATTGATCGTGGCCGAGGTCCTCCAATCGGCCGAGGTCATGAAGGCGGCGGTGGCTCACCTGGAACCCAAAATGGATAAGGCCGACGCCGCATCGCGAGGAACACTGCTTTTGGCAACGGTAAAAGGCGATGTCCACGACATTGGGAAAAACCTAGTCCACATCATTCTAAAAAATAATGGGTTCCGCGTTGTGGATTTGGGGATCAAATGCCCGCCGGAAGATTTGATTCGCGCGGTGAAGGAACATCGGCCCGATATGGTGGGGCTTTCAGGGTTATTGGTCAAATCAGCCCAGCAGATGGTGGCCACGGCAGAAGACATGAAAAACGCGGGGGTTCAACTCCCCGTGTTGGTCGGGGGCGCCGCTCTTTCAGAAAAATTCACCTCCACGAAGATCGCCCCTTCCTATGGAGGCGGGGACGTCTTTTACGCGAAAGACGCCATGGCGGGGTTGGATTTAGCCAACCGGCTGATGGGGAAAGAAACTCGGGAGACGCTTGTGAAGGCCAACCGGGTTCGCCAGGAGGATCTTCGTGAGGGGGCTGTCGCTGCGACCCCGAAGCCCGCCGGACCCCGAGCGATTATTTCTCACGGTGAAACGTCGCCTACGCCTCCGGACCTGAAACTTCATGTGTTGGACGATTTTAGAGTGGAAGACATTTTTCGGTACATTAACCCCGTCATGTTGTATGGAAAACACCTGGGATTGCGTGGCACCATCCAAAAACTTTTGGACGCTGGGGACGAAAAAGCGATCAAACTACATCAAGACGTCACTTCGCTTCAAGACGAAATTATAGCCAAGGGACTCATCAAACCCAAAGCCACCTGGCGATTTGTCTCGGCCGAAAGTGCCGGGGACGATTTGCGCGTCTACGATTCCCCGGGAACCGTCGAGCCCCTAACGACTTTTTCATTCCCCCGCCAGTCCTCGGGAGAGGGGTTGTGTCTAGCGGATTTTGTTCGACCCGGTTCAACTGGAAAACGGGATTTCGTGGCGTTCTTCGTTGTGACCTGTGGCCAGGGGATTATGGATTTGTCTCGTGAATGGCGGGAAAAGGGGGATTATCTCAAATCCCACGCGATTCAATCGATTGCCATCGAATCCGCCGAGGCCTTTGCGGAACTGTTGCACGAACGATTGCGGGCCATGTGGGGATTTCCCGACGCCTCCACCCTCACGCTTTCCGATCGATTTCAATCGAGGTATCGGGGCACGCGGGTGAGTTTTGGTTACCCCGCCTGTCCCGCCCTCGAAGATCAGGAAAAACTATTTCACCTTTTAAAACCATCATCCATTGGTGTCACTTTGACTGAAAACCATATGATGGAACCAGAAGCCAGTGTTTCCGCCCTGGTTTTTCACCACCCCCAATCGCGCTATTTCAGCGTTGGGGAATAATCCCTGTTCTCAAATACCCAACGCCGCGAGTCCCTGAGACCAGGGAAACACATCGACTCCGTTTACTTTTCGTGGAACAGGTTCATGGGAGAAGACAAAGGCTTCCGCGTGGGCAAAATCTTTTTTGAACGATTGAAGTCGATGGATCTCGGTGTCCGAGACCAACCGCGAGGACTTTAGTTCCAGCAAAACGGTTTTATCCCCCGGGCGCTCAATGATTAAATCGATTTCGGCGCTTTCGGAAGACGTCCGAAGATAAGAATAGCGCCATTCTTTTCCGAGATATTCCGCGCGCCGACGAATTTCAAGAATGACGAAATGCTCAAACGCTTTTCCGTAGGCCGAACTGCCTTCCACCAAGGGGGCGGTCCCCATCCCTTGAAGAGAGCGGGCCACCCCTGTGTCAAAGAGATAAAACTTGCTGGACTCGCGTTGGCGTTTTCGAATGGAGTGGTGGTAGGGCTCCAGAAAAAAACCAATAAGTGTGTCTTCCAGAATAGAGAAATAACTGCGCACGGTCATATCGTCCACGCCAGCGTCACGGGCCATGCGGCTGTAATTGATGATCTCGCCGTTCATCTGTCCCAGGGTCGGCAGGAATCGTAGAAAGGGCGGCATTTTTCGAACCACTTGCTCCGCCACAATTTCTTCCTTGAGATAGGTCGAGACGTAAGCGCGCAAATACGCCGCGCGCTCCTCAATGGTCACGAGAGGAATAACATCCGGCAACGTCCCGTGGGACAGGGCGGCGGCAAGGTCGAAAGTTTTTCCCAGTTCCTTTTCGGTGAGGGGATAGAGGTGGTGCACGAGGGCTCGTCCCGCCAAGAGATTGGCTTGTCCCCTTTTCAATTTGCGCGCGCTCGACCCTGTCAGGGCAAATCGCACGCGTTTCGAAAATATCTGACGATGCACCTCATCCAACAGTTTGGGCACTTTTTGAACTTCGTCAATAATAACCCACTGGACTGTTTTGGGGAGGCCTTCCACAACTTGTCCCAACAAGCCAGGTTTTGTGGAAAATCGTACGTATTCGTCGTCCTGTAAAAGGTCAATAAAAAAAGCATCGGCCGGCTTCTTTTGAGGAAAGAGTGCTTTTAATAGGGTGGATTTCCCCGTGCCACGGGCGCCAAAAAGCAAAAAACTCATGGATTTCGAAATTTTCAGCGATCTTCCGAACATGATATGGAATTGTATGACATATTCCGATCAGTATCAACAATAAGATCAGGTTTTTCGTACCTCTTTATCCCTTTTAAGGAATTTCCCTCGCCCTTTGGAACCAGAAGCCAGTGTTTCCGCCCTGGTTTTTCACCACCCCCAATCGCGCTATTTCAGCGTTGGGGAATAATCCCTAAAAATAATTTCCAGGTCACCCACCCATTTTTTTTATCTCGTTTATTCTCTTTTTGCCGGTAATCCCTATTTATAAACCCCATTAACTGATGCATCGTAACCCGTAAGGAACGATAGATTCACGTTTGGATTTGTGAGGGTATAGAGGCACAATCTCTCTGGCTACTCGACCGTTATGAACTCAATGTCTCAGAAATAAAAATCAATAATGGCCAAGTGTAGGGAGGATTGGTGGGATGTGTGAGTTCGGATGTTAGTTGATTAGTTGAGAACGTCCACCTTATTACCAAAAAGTTTTTCCAATAGACAATCAACTGTGTGTTCGGAAACCCGCAGGTGAGCGGAGAGGGGCACTCCTTTTTTATATGGCCAAGGTGCCAGGATCTCTGCGTCTGGCGGATCCTTTGGGCCAACCGGGAGTGTGGGGTCCATGGTGATTTCTGTTTCTTCTTATTTGACCGTTCTATATTTCCCATTGAAAAAATGTATTTTCTGATGCATAGTAAACAGTATGAATGTCAGCGATTTCTTTAAACGACTGGCCCATTTGGGTTTTTTGGTTTTTGTTTCCGTGTTGCGGGCGGGGGATGTCCCTCTCTCCGACGGACAGAACGCTGAAAATTTGGTGGGTCAAACGGATGTTGGGGGAAATCCGGTTTATACCCAGGGTTCTCCCTATAACAGTCAGCGGCTCGACGGATTGAACCGGCCTTACGACGTGGCCGTGGACACCGTTACCCATCGCTTGTTTGTGGCAGATACCATTTCATCCCGTGTATTGGAATATGACCTCAACTCCAGCAATGTTTTGGTGGACCGTTCACCTGACCATGTTCTGGGACAAACAAGTTTTTATTGGAATAATGGTGGTATTAG
>JAEURZ010000038.1 GCA_016788905.1 Elusimicrobiota bacterium | reverse complement strand
AACATCCAGTGGAAGTTATACACGACGGTGCACAATCTGTTGAAGATCTTCCGGTATGGGTGGACAACGGCGATGGTTCCGAGCGGGCTGAGGGCGATGGCGGGGTAGAGAAAACTTTATCCCCGCTATCCACAAGAATACATGGCACTAGATGGAAGGAGGACTGGAAATAATGCTGAACGGGAGGTAGACTAGACTCTGTGGGGCCGGGCGGAAGGTAAGATCGCCGCCGTTTCTGGCGGATTCGTCCCGACCGGCCAGGGCGCGGTGTTGGCTCCCACAAAAAAAGAGTCCCGCGACACGGGTGGGACGTATGCAAAGAGGGTTTTTCTACAGATTCGTTTAGGCTGTAGAAAAACCCCTCCGCGGGAAAAATGGATGAAAAGGGACAAAAAGCGTATCACATAAATGGCCCAGGACGAACGATTCAAAGTGTTTTAAGGTGTTTCGACCCCGAATTTGGAATTTAAAAATACCAGTTGGGGGTTTTTCTACAGACTCGTTGGGCATTGACAATTTCCATTTATGTAAATACAATGTGCTTATGGCGCGCCCAGAAAAGCTGTCTTCAACCAGCGGGGGAAGAACCCGTCGAGCCAAAGGCCAGACAGGCACGTAGCTACCCCGAGTTGGGAGGCCGAAAGGCGCCCATAGGAGCCGGGGGACAAACCGTGGCTGGGAGAACAACCCCAGGGAGCGGGAGCAAGTGAACAGTCCGCAACATAAAGTGAATCCTGCAGCGTCGTGAAATTTTTTAGCCGAAAGGCAGAGGGAGCCGAGCCGTTCATATCGAGCGAAGGCAGCAGACAACGTCGTGATCTGGAAACCGGCGTTGGATCCCTCCGGCGTATGGGGAACGGAACGTTCACAAGGTGGGAGACGGAACTGGGGAGACCCTCCCCGGCGCCGGGAATGTTGAGCCCGGCAGAAGGTCGGCCCTATAAACCTTAGGGTGAAAGGGGCGGATGCCGGAAGGGAGTCCGAGGGGGGCGTATTACCAATGAAGGACAAGACAACATAACTTGTTCGAGGGAAGGCCCCACAGGTGAAGACATGCTTGCGAAGAGGGTAAGTGGAGGGCATGGTGGCGCACAGACGCCACCCAACCACCCTGGTCGGCGAAAACCGATCACGAAAACACAACAATTTCAACGCAAGCTCTGGACGTTGGCGAAGCGGGACAAGGGCCGACGCTTCCACGCACTGTATGACAGAGTCCACCGCTGGGACGTATTGGAAGAGTCCTGGGGACGGGTCAAACGGAATGGTGGAAGCGGCGGAGTGGACGGAAAAACGATCCAAGGGATCGAATCCTTGGGGGTGGAGGCCTTTCTGAAAGGGATCGAAAGAGACCTGAAGGAAGGGACCTACCAGCCGAGTCCGGTGAGGCGGGTGATGATACCGAAGCCTGTCGGGCGGAAGGTGAGGGACCGCGTGGTGCAAATGGCGACGAAGTTGGTGATCGAGCCGATCTTCGAGGCGGATTTCCAGGAGTGTTCGTTTGGGTTTCGGCCTAAGCGGAGCGCTCTGGGGGCGCTGGAACGGATACGTGTGACGGCCAACAGCGGGCGCAATGTGGTAATGGATGCGGACATCAAGGACTACTTCTGACAAATCCGGCAGGATAAGTTGCTGGAAATGGTGAAACGACGGATCACAGATCGACGGGTTCTGAAACTTCTGCGGTAGTGGTTGGAGGCCGGAGTGATGGAGGAAGGGACCTACCGGGAGACGGAGTTGGGGACGCCCCAGGGCGGTGTGATATCGCCATTACTGTCCAACGTTTATTTAAACGAGCTGGACAAAGAATGGAACGAAAAACACGGGAGCTGGGGCCACCTGACGAGGTACGCGGACGATGTTGTGATCCAGTGCGTGAGCGCCAAACAGGCCGAAGTGGTGAAGGCGAAGGTGGCGGGGATCTTCCGCCGCCTGGGACTTGAGCTGCACCCGGAGAAAACGCGTATCGTTGATGTGAGGGAAGGAGGGTTTGACTTCCTCGGTCATCATCTGAGGAAGACGCCGTCCTACCGGTTTGCAGGGAAATATTACCTCAACCGATGGCCTTCACCGAAGGCATTGAAGAAGGTGCGGGAACGACTGAGAGGGATCATCCATCGGGGGAGGAACGGGGTCAAGGGTGTGCGGGAGCTGGTGCCTGAGATCAACCGAGTCCTTCTGGCATGGAGAGAATACTTTCGGAGCGGGAACGCAGCGGCGCAGTTTGGGAAGGTGGAGAAATACCTCTGGAACAAATTGAGGCACTTCGAATGCAAACGACGAAAGCGGCAGGCACCGTATTGGTCCCCGGTGTATGATCGAGACTGGTATAAATCTCTTGGAATCGTGCCATTGCTGGGCACGATACGATATCCGAACCCGAGCCTTGTCATGGTGATGGCCAATGTTTGAAGACTTCACGGTAAGCCGTATGATCGGAAAGGTCACGTACGGTTTGATAGGGGGATATAGGAACCCGGAGCCATCTTTGGCCACCGGCGCCTGAATTCTACCAATGAAAAGCATTCGGTTTGTTTGGGATGAGAAGAAAAATAAAATTAACCAGAAGAAACATGGCGTCCGATTTGAGGAAGCCCAAACTGTCTTTTATGACCCTCGTGCCGTTCAGTTTTTTGATCCGGATCATTCCTCGGATGAAGATCGGTTCATTTTATTGGGCCTAAGCGCTCGACTTAACGTGCTTGTTGTGTGCCACTGCTATCGGGAGAGTGATTCCCTCATTAGAATTATTTCGGCCAGGAAAGCCGATTCAAAAGAACGGGACAATTACAGGAGGTAAATCGACAATGAGAGACCACTATGATTTTTCTAAAATGGCGGGGAAACGCAACCCCTACATAAAACACCTCAAACAACCCATTACCATAAGGTTGGACAAAAATACTGTTGATTACTTCAAATCATTGTCATCCCAAATTGGAATGCCCTACCAGAACCTTATAAATCTCTACTTGAGGGACTGTGCGTTGCATCACAAAAAACTTCACCTGAACTGGGCGGCATAAATGCCCAACAAGGCGGCCCAGCGGAGGCCGCTCTCGCGGCCCCGCTGACCTTTAACGTTTAGTCTGTAGAAAAACCCCTGCGAGCGCTTAGTTTCTCCCTCGTTTCATTTTTCAGCAATTTCCAATCCATGAATGAGCCTGAAATGTTCCGACGGAGCGTCGTCAGTAACTTTCAGACCTTGCCTCCTTTTTGGGGGAAGATTGAGCCTCTCGGGGCGTGGAATTTCGGGGGTTTTGACCTGGGGGTCATGGGGTCGAACCGCGCATAGAGTTTTTCCTTGGCGCGTTGCATTTCTTGCGCGGATTGATTGTCTGTTAGGCGCAGAGCCTCTTTGTCGAGAACCTTAAAAGTGACACCTTCTTTTAGGTGGCGAGCGGGGTTGGGCAAGGACTTCAATCGATCATAGGGTGTCTGATAGGTTTTGTAGATGCGGTGTCTCTTGCCTTTCCGATCGACGGTCACCGTAGCGAACCCACAGGGCCGGTGAAAGTTGAGATAAGAATTAAAATACGTTCGGTAAAATTCGTTGATGGCGGGTGCGTGGCGTTGTTCGATGTGGTCATAACCCATGTGCTTGCGAATGACGCCCCCGTTTTTACTCTCGACCAGGGCGTTGTCGTTGGTCCGTCCCGAGCGAGATTTGGTCTGCTCGATCAAGAGCTTATTCAAGAGCTGCGCCACGACCGAATTAATGAATTCGCTCCCATTGTCGGAATGGAAACCCCTGATTTTGAAGGGAAACATTCCGATGGCTTGTTCCAGGGCGGGGACCAGGAACCATTCGGAAATCTTTTCAACGCAAACGACGATCTCCCACTGGAGGACGCTATCGACCAGATTGATGTGGTAGCCCCCCTTGTGCCCATCGAGATCACCTTGATGCACGGTGTCGACGCGAATCCAGCCGGGGGAGCCTTGGGGATCGGGTTTTCGGCGAACGCCGATGCTGACACGCACGGCCTTGGTCCCGGCGAACGTCTGGGCCAAGCGCTGGTAAGTGCGTGTGGCGCGCAGGTTGTAGATGTGCGCGGAAGAGATGTTTTGGAGGCGTTCAAATTTCTTGTCGCCATGGAGGCGGTACTGCCTTTGTAAGAGACATCGAGTCGCCGGGCCGGAGAGGCGCTGATGGGCGTTGTCGGTTTGAGCGAGGAGCTGTCGATCGGCCAAAGTGTAGGTGGTTGGGAAGCGATTACGTTTGGGACGCCCAGGGGCCAGCCCACCGACGGCAAGTCGCTGACAAATCAGGCGTGTCACTTGAGCGCGTGAGAATCCGGTCATACACCGGAGGTAGGATTTGACAGTTCCCTTGGCCTTCTTGTTCAAGGAATAATAGTCGAAGCGATTCAGTGTATCCTCAATCCAAGCGTATTTGTCATGGCGAGACTTGCTCTTGAACCTCAGTTTTCGTGATGATTTGAGAATCTGACGAATCTGCGCCAGCGTTTGAATCTTGGAGTCGTCCATTGTGATGGTCATAGGTCCGGATTATGACGCGTCTCTGCCGTCGCTTCAAGAACCTATTTACAGGCTCATTTTGCATTGGAAACGACCTTTTTTACAGGCTCATCTTGCATTGGACAACTCTACCCCTTGACAAACAGTACTTAATAACGTACGCTTCACCAGGAGAAAGAAAATGACTACACTTACCGCAAGCGTTGCAAGGGCGTCCCTGTACAAACTCCTTGACAAGACCTATGATTCGCATGAACCCATTCAGATCATGGGAAAGCGTCATAATGCTGTCTTGGTGTCTGATGAGGACTGGCGCTCCATTCAAGAAACTCTCTATTTGGTTTCTATTCCTGGGATGCGGGAATCTATTCGGGCCGGTCTCAACATTCCCGTAAAGAAACTTTCCAAAAAACTGCGTTGGTGAACTGGCAACTGCTGTATACCAAGCAAGCCCAAAAAGATGCCAAGAAATTGGCTTCGTCAGGACTCAAACCAAAAGCTGAAACCCTCTTAAAGGTGTTGGAAGGCAATCCCTTTCAGAATCCACCGCCATTTGAAAAGCTGGTAGGCGATTTGGCCGGTGCGTATTCTCGGCGAATTAACGTCCAACACCGATTGGTTTACCAAGTCTTACCTCACATCAGGACCGTTAAGGTCATTCGACTGTGGAGCCATTACGAATAATCGCCCAACAAAGCGGTCCAGCGGGCGCGCGCACAGCGCGCGCCGCTGTTACGTCCCACCCAACCGGACCCAGTTTTAGACATCAAAATCCCACCTAAATGGACCCACTTCAAGGGGGTCAAATCCCACGTAGTGGGACCCACCTGTCCGTACCACTGAATAACTGATTATTCATGTGGGGGAGGGGGCGTTGAGCCCCCCCCCACCAAAGTCATCTGGGACATGTAAGATCCTCCAAAATTCATTTAAGGAGGGTCTCTCATGACCCACGGAACAAGGAGGCGACTGGTGGATCGGAAAATCGTAGAACTATTGAGGAGCGGCAAGGGCGTCAACGTGATACGGGAGACTCTGCATGTCTCCAAACGGCGTATCCGTGCCCTGAGGGAGAAGTCGTTGGCGCTGGGATACCTTTCCAAAGAAGGGGGGCCTGGTGGGGTGGCGTTACCCGCGTATCCGGCGGGGCTATTTCCGGATGCTGGCGACGGTCGGTCTGATCGCGAATCGGAAACAGACAAACTTCTCGAAGGGCGAAAAGAGTGGATTCGGGAACGGTTGGCGGACGGGTGGCACGGGGTGTCGGTGTATGAGGAGCTCAAAGACGAGCGGGTCTCCCGGTCCAGTTTCTACCGATATCTGGATCGGCACGAACTGGTCATGTCAAGTTTTTGGGTGTAAAATTCTCTGAGCGCACGAATAAAAACCTAAGCGGCCAAAGCCCGCTGAGGGCGACGATTTGAAGCTGATTTAGCGGTGCGACAGAGGCGGCGGCGGGACCAGCGTTTCTCCTGCTCGACGCTGACGGACCAAACAAGCTTCCAAAGGATGGGTGAATTCAAGCGGCTATTGCACCAAGCCATGAATTGAAGACCTCGTTTGGAGTTTTGTATCCCAAGCATTTCAT
>JAEURZ010000037.1 GCA_016788905.1 Elusimicrobiota bacterium | reverse complement strand
AGAATAATCAGAGGCATCAAGAAATATCTTGCGCCGTTCGTTTCCCCGCGCAATGACATGAAAGAGACCACCAGGAACCACAAGGCGTGCACGTCGAGGCATGGCCCAATAATAAACATTTCAACGCACACAGACAACTTAGTTGATTAGTTGAGAACGTCCCACTCTCCCCCCAGCCAATAAAAAGTGGCCGCGGGCCCATGGGAAGGCGTATCCTCCCCCTGTAAACCCATAAGGACCAAGACATAGGTTTTTCCCTCAATAGATATCTCTGACCTCTTCACCACATGGTCTCCCCAACCCTGCTCTTCCAACAGCGGTTGTAAGCCCTCCCACTTTTCAATGGGCGAGGCGAAGATCTGGCAATGAACCATTGTTCCGTTCTGTATCATCTTCGCTTTCAAAAGGGTAAAGAGCCCTGCCCGCGAAAGACGATCTTTTTTCAATTCTTCCATTCGAATGCTAAATAATTTCCCCGCATTGTCTTTGACATCCTTAAAAAGAGCCTCAACGGTTATGGGAGGGTCACCCGTCGCAAACAGTGGGACCATATCCTGAAGAGCCGAATGCCCCAGAATAAAAGACCCGGGAACCATAAAACCGCGGGGCCCCTTGGTGCTCCCGGCCGTGGGGGGAGGGGCCACAAGGGCTATTTCTTCACCTGAAAAAAGTTTTTCTAACGGGAGTGGATCATTGGAAAAAATATCTAAATAGTTATTTTCATCTGGTGTCTTCGTTATTTTTGGTGTGACAACCACATACGAAACGTCTTTACTCCTGAACATTTGAGTTAATCCATCGGAATGGAAACCCCCGGCCACTAAAACGGCTGAGGATCTTCCAGTGGCTTTCATTTGGGCCAACAAGTGATCTGCCATTGGCCCATTCCGTTCCGTTGCCAATCGGCAAAATCGCTCCGCGGGTTCAAGAATCGATTCATCGATCCCGCCAAGCATTGATTTGACCGATGCGAGAATCGACGTTTTTTCGATCCGATAGGCGTCCCATTCAGCAGGGGGTAATGTTTGATTGGCCAGCTTGGACAAAAGAAGCAGGGAACGGTTTGTGGCCATCACGTCTTTTTGTTCGGCCGTTTCCGCCAAAACATCCCCGACGGTTTTCTCCAGGGTTGTTAACTCTGCCAGGAGTCCTTCCGGATGGATCCTTTCTGCCAGGGAAACATACCTGAGATAATCTTCCAATGGACCATAATTTTTGAGCGGTATTTGATAGCGAAAGCACATTTCTTGTATCGATCGATTAAATTCACCCAATGTCACACGCCCCATTCGGCAGAGGAGGCTCTTTTGGGCCAACGATTCTAAATCTGTTTTAGAAACGCGATCCGCCAAGGCCTGGGCCAACCCCCGTCGGCCTCTCTCGACGGCTTTAAAATCCAACGCGCCTTCCTGGGTCATGGCTTCGACGAATAGGTCTACTTGTGGGATTTTCATCCCGTTGATTTGGAGGCGTTTGGCTTGTTGATATAAAAATCGAGCGTAGGGCCCTATTTCTTCTTGGCGGGAATGATAGGCGGTGACATGGCGATCGTAATCCTTTAACGGCGGGGAGAACAGAACATCCTTCCGCCTTTCAACTTCCTGACCGGCCCGTTCCAACCAGTGAGCGAGCAACCTTTTTGTTTTCAACGAATCCTTGAACGCTTTTATATTTTCCCGATAAATGTCGGGGTTTTCCACGCCCCAGAGAGTGACATCCTTGCTTGAAACAATGGCCGCATATTCAGGCCCGCTGAGGAGGCTTTCTTTTAAATAACTTTCGACGAGGCCCGCCGTGATGTGAGGGTCTGGATAGTGCCGATACCGGTCGGTCGTAAACGGCCCCGAGGCTCCCTCCATGCCCACAAGGGTCACCCCCTGAATGTCCGCCAACCCTTGGATCATCGCCGCAATATTTTGTTGAGCCTCAAAAATTCCGTGGGCATCTTGGATATGAATAATAAAGGGAGCGTTGGGTCTCTTGGCGGTAAAACTCTCCCGAACCGTGCCATAGGGCAAAAGGAAAGGGGCCCATTGACTTTGAGCAGTGTCGCCTGGGAGTCCGTGTTTAGACTGACTTGAATTGGATTGATATTGGGGTAAACCCATTGGGAGGGGAGAATCCCATGGACTTCCCAAGGGGCCACCCCCGGGTTGGGGCAATTGGGCGAGCAGGGTCCTTTGGGCATCCTGGGAAAGGGACGACGTCCCCTGATTGGAGGAACGGAGCTCCCTCCCCTGGGATTGCCCCTGCCTTAATTGTTCCACAGAACGGCGCCGCAGTGTCCAAAAGGCCTTCTCCCCCCCGTAGACGGTCAACACATTGCTGAATAAAAGGGTCCCCACCACGAAGAGTGTGGTTAATTTATTCATCAGGGACCGCTCGGCGTTAAGGGACATGGGCTTCCTGTAATTGTTAAGTTCAGAAGGACCCACGGAATCAATTCAGGGAGGGGGTCCTCCTCCACTATAACTGACGAGAGAGAGGGAACCCCTTAAGAACTTGTAAATAAGTTGTAACCATGACAATTAATGGCGGAAACACTTTAGCTCTCCGAAGCGGACTAAGACTGGGTCCGGCTAAACCCGCCTAGCGGAAGGGGGCCCCTGCGACGAAGTCGCAGGGGGGAACCGCCGGGACTGGTTCCCCAGCGGGTGTGCCGGAACCAGGCTCGGTCCGCCACGCTTCCGTTAAGAACTTCGAGTAGCTAAAGAGACTCTACTGGCGGGTATTAGCAAACCGTTGATTTCAATTAACGTTACGCTTTATCATTCCGAAGCGGGTTAGTATCTAATACCTTTTTTCGCGGCCTGGGTTTTCAAGGACTTCATGAGCTCTTGATCAAATCCGGTTTGTGTTGCCTGGGTGTTTTTGGCCAAGAACCCATTCCGTTCATTTTGGAGCGCCGCCAAGGCCTTCTCTAAACGTTCGCGCTCTTTCTCCAACAAATCGACCTTGGCCTTTTTCTCCGCCAGGGTGAGCCCCTTTAATTCCGGGGGAAGCTCCTTTTCCGAAAGGGCCCCTATCGAAACCCCTTCATTTTTGATGGCGTTCAACAAATCGCCCTGGTCGTATCCTTCCCGCATTCGGTACGAGGCGCGGTCCGCGGCCACCGCGGGGGCGCTCACAGCCATAACACGGGCGGCCAAGGCCTTGGACTCGCCCATGGATTCCGCACGGTGTCCGTATCCCAATGACGTCTCTGCCAACTGAACGCTCAACTTGGCAATTTCCTTATCGAAGGGCGTTTCCAAAACAGAAACGCCCCCATCTTGGGCAATCGCCAAGTAGGTCCCTTCGCCAAGGCCCGCAATTTTGCGCCATTCTTGAGAAGTCGCCGCGTCAGCGCCACATTGAATGGTATTAATGATAATTCCCTGCCTCACCGCTTTTTCAATTATTTTTTCAAGGGGAGGCGTGTCACCATAGGTTCCATGTCCCGGCGCATCCCCGACCAGGTAAATGACCTTAAAGGCCCTGGGTTCTTTGCTCCAGGCCAATCCCTCCACCGCCTCCAAAAGTCCTTTCCATACGTGTTCCTGGGTATCCCCCCCGCCATCCGCCCTAAACCCCATCAAGTCGGAATAAACCACATCCAAGTTGTTGGAAAAGTTTGTTGTACGGGTGACGTAGTCATCTCCACGATCCCGGTAACCAACCAATGCCATCCGTATTTCAGGCGACGGCTTTCCCTTCGCAATTTCGTTGGCGATGTGCCATATTTTTGCCTTGGCCCCATCAATCAGTCCTCCCATGCTTCCCGTGGTGTCCAGAAGAAAAGCCACCTGGACCACGGGCCGGTTCCCTTCGGCGGAAACGGAACCCCACACGCCGCACATCAACAGACTCACGATAAAGCGCGAAATTGTTTTCATATTATTCTCCTTGAGGGTGAACTTTATAAACAACCCCTTTCCATTGAACGATGACGTTCTTTCCTAACGAAAAAAACTTTGCCAAGATGGGCTCCGATTGGATAAGCTTAAAGTAGTCTTCTCCCAAGGCCACCACGTCCCGCACGGGCCCCTGGGGGTTCGCCTCGTAGGCCCCATCGGTCCACGTGTCACCCCGCTTATAAAACATTTTACTTTCGATTGCGCGGGTCTCCGCCACCGCAACCCCGGATGCCATTAATTTATCTTTCGTTTCTTTTTCAGTAGCGTCGGCGCCGAGAGTCGCGACCCCCCCTCCGGCCGTTGGCGCCATCACGCGCCCCGCCCGGTCAAAGGCGATACTTTGATTTTGCACGACACGGGCTTTTTGGGGAGTCCCCCACGCCCCGCTCATCCGCACATCTTCGGCCATCTGTCGAAAGGAGGGGGCCGCGCGTCCCACGGCGTTCGCCATGGACACACCATCCTCGGTGATCAAATAAGAGGTGTAGGGTGTCACAATCCCATACCGCTTGGCTATTCGAACGATTCCTTCAATCACCTCCGGATCGGCCTTCCCTCCCAATCGAATCCCATCCAGTTCCGCAAACACCTTCCGGTGGGCCCACAGGCGGGCGATAAAACTTTTTTCCGAGGCCTGATCAGGCAAGGCGAGTTTGAAGATGTATTCTTCCTTTTGATCCCCCCTTTGCCCAGAAACCGTCAGGGAGACTTTTTCTCCCTTTGCGTAACGACCCAAGATAACCAAATCTTCTCCATAAAAGAGGTCGTCTATTTTGCGGGGATAGACGTCGCTAACGTCCGCATCTCCCCAATCCACGTGGACATCCGTGAGGGCCGGTTTAGCGACCTTTTTATAGAGAGTGGAAACTTTATTTTCAATGGTTTCACCCGGCATCACGTAGTCCCGGGCCCCATGGTTTTCCTGGGCGAGACGGTCAAGAAGGAGCGTGTTCACATCGTCCCCCACCCCAAAAACATAGAGGCGCGCGTGACTATTGTCCGCCCAACCCCTTACTTTCCCCAAGAGCCGGTCAAAATCAGTTTCTCCAATGGTGGGAAGTCCATCAGTGATAAAGAACACCATGGGGACCCGACCTGTTCCTTTTTTGAAGAGCTGGAGAGCTTCCCTTAATCCTTCCTCAATGTTAGTGCCCCCCGCCGCCTCTATCCGTCGAACAAAGCCCAAGGCCTTTTCTTTACCATCCGCCACGGACACCAGTTGCTCTCGAAACACGTCCACCGACGTGGCTAAAGTCACAAGGCCAAACCGGTCATCGGGTCCCAGGCTTTTAAGACAAAACTCCAGGGCCCCCTTGGCCTGTTCCATTTTTCCGTTTTGGTTCATGCTCCCCGATCGATCCACAACAAAAACGATGTCTTTTGCCACAGACGAAAGACCGCCGACCGGACGTGGGGATAGGGAAAGCATCAAAAAACCATCCTCTTCGCCATCCCGATGGGCCAATAGCCCCGCGGAAAGAGGATCCTCCTGGGTCCCATAAAAGACTTGGAAGGGTCCCCCCGCATTCCCCTGATAAGTCAAACGAGCTCGTTTTTCCCCCTGTCGATGTATTTCGACCCCGCTCACCGGGGAATAGAGGTGCCGAAGGGGGGTTGTCGATTCCAGATCCAATGACACCGTGGCCGCCACCATTCTGGCGTTTCCCGTCCCCTGGGTAAACGGCAGTGTCAGTTCATAGAGTTCTCCGCTTCTGCTCAGGAGCTGGCTATAGGTCACAGTCACGTCAATTTTTCCCCGGGGTTCAATGGGAAATACCCGGGCACGGAGCAAGCGCTGTCCCACCAGCTCGAGCAGGCCAGGATCCCGCATCTGCCGGACAATGTTTTCGTAAATTGAAAGGGCCTGTTGAGCATCCAACAATTCCCCCTTCATTTCCTTTCCCCCTGAATTCATGACAAACCCCGTCATCACCACGTCGGGCGGGAGGGGCACCATCAAAACCCCTTCCATCCGGTTTCCTGAGGGGTTATAAAACCTAAAATCCGCCGTCATTTGTACCGTGTTATTGAGTATCTTTCCAGATAACCGCATGTCTGTAAGAGAAAGGGAAATCATGGTTGGTGGCAAAACGGGTCTTGGTTGGGGCCATAGTGCAGTCCTGCGACCGCTTGAATGCCCCGGCAAAAGATTCTGACCCACTTCTTTTTCCCCTTCCGGCCAAGCCAAGAGGTCCACCGCCCGGACTCGCCCCACCCCCATGAACAAAACGGCTCCCAAAACCATAAAACCTATTTTTTTCATAATCGCCCTCCTTGATTTCTGGCACCGTTACGACACCCCCCAGGGCAAAAAGTTCCCATGACAATTAATGCGAGACACGTTAAAGGACGGATCGACGAGAAAGGGGGTTAAGTTTTGGATCCCAACGATCGTGGACCCATTCAGCCGGGAATGTTTAATGATAAACCGGATCACGCGTTGACCCGGCGATTTCCTAAAATCAGTTGAAATTTGAGCCACGGCTCCGCGTTTGCTTAGATGAATCTGTGAGAAAACATCTACCAAACGGAGGAAGCCATGGCAAAAAAGAGGATAACGAAAAAGACGTGGAAGGGCAACCCGGCTGTTGAGGCGGCGCTGAAAGCGGTTCGAGAAGATCAAAGGCGTGAGGCGAGCCTGGCGGCGATTCAGGCCTTGGTTCCAGTAGGGTTGGCGGCTGTGGCGGACCGGCTACGGCGGGATCTGGAGATACTGGCGGGGCACAAATCCCAAAGAGATGGGGTGGGGTATCGCTGGGGGAGCAACAACGGCTCCGTGTATCTCGGGGACCAAAAGGTTCACATGAAGGTGCCGCGGGTGCGGAGCAAAGAGGACGAGCGGGAGATTCCCCTGCCGTCCTATGAGGAACTCCAGAGCCCACGTGTGATCGAGGACGTGCTATTGAGGCGGGTCATCGCCGGGATCAGCGGGGAGCGGTATGAGGAAGCGGCGCTGTGTGTGCCGGAGACGTTCGGTATTTCGCGGGACAGCGTGTCGCGGAAATATATCCGAGCGTCGGGACGGAAGTTGCGGTTGTTCCGGACGCGGTCGTTGAAAAAACTGGATATTGTGGCGATGATCCTGGACGGGAAGACATTCGGGGCCAACGAAATCATTCTGGCGCTGGGGATCACGATCGCGGGAAGGAAAGTCCCACTGGGATTCATTGAGGCGTCCACAGAGAAATACGAGGTCTGCCGGGACTTTCTGAATGGGCTGATCGACCGGGGGTTGTCGATCGAGAACGAGATGTTGGTGGTGATCGACGGCGGGAAAGGATTGCGGAAGGCGGTTCAGGTGGTTCTGGGGGAGAAGGCATTTGTCCAACGGTGCCAGTGGCACAAACGGGAAAACGTGGTGGGCTATTTGCCCAAAGAGCGCCAGGGTGAGTTCCGGGAAAAGCTACAGGCGGCCTACGAACTGCCGACATACGAGGCGGCGAAGACCCGCCTGAGATCCTTGGAACGGGAGCTGAAAGGGATCAACACCTCAGCGGCGGCGAGCTTAACCGAAGGAATGGAGGAGACCTTAACCCTGCACCGGCTGGGGCTGTTCGAGAAGCTGGGGACCAGTTTCAAGACGACGAACATGATCGAGAACGTGAATGGGCTTCTGGAACGATCCACAGGGCGCGTGACCCGGTGGCGGAACAGCGACCAACGGCAACGATGGGTGGGCACGGCCCTCCTGGACATCGAGCCTCGATTGAAAAAGGTCAGGGGATACAGGCATCTCCCGGCATTACGAACGGCCATGAGGGAGGCTGTGATGCGAAAGGTTCAGCCAACAGAATTACGAAAGGTAGCGTGAGAGTCGTGGCCAAAGTTCAACTGAAAAAAAGATTGCGCCAGCGTGTGTAGTTGTTACTGGGGATTAAGGGGGGCATCTGTTCCCTGGGGACCCGACTGAATAAGAAGGTGAAAATGATTCGGCATCAAGACCCAGGCGAGACATTGGCATTTCGACTTTTCCAAACCAATTCGCAGACGTTCGAGGAGTTCAGAATAATCAGAGGCATCAAGAAATATCTTGCGCCGTTCGTTTCCCCGCGCAATGACATGAAAGAGACCACCAGGAA
>JAEURZ010000036.1 GCA_016788905.1 Elusimicrobiota bacterium | reverse complement strand
TCGTTGGCATCTAAGTCAAAGACCAATACCCTGTTATTTCTCGTGTCACTGACAAACAGTCTGTGGGTTGAGCTATCTAACGAAACCCCGTAGGGATTTACAAACCCCCTGTTGTTGGGGGAAGTGTTTCTGATGTAAGCGTTCCATGAATAGGACCCCGAACCATCTTGAAGTCCCAGCCCATCCGTGGCGTTTTGGCCGTTTGCGATAGATGAGACGTTGTGGTAGACAACCCGATAATTTCCATTATCCACCACATACAATCGATTGTTCCCTGCATCAAACGCCAATCCATTGGGAACACTCAATCGGCTCTGGGTTGTAGCGCCGGTGCCTGTCGTGAAATTTGCTGGGCCCAGCACGTTGACAGCGTTGGGGTTATTGGTGCTGGTGTTAACGTCAAAAACCATCACACGGTTATTGTTGTAATCGGAGACGAACAGCCGGCTGGCTCCTGGATCATAGGCCAAGCCCGTTGGGTTTTTTAAGCCGTTTTGGCTGGTGGCGGCTGTGTTAGTGTTAAATGTGGATTGACCAATCACGTAAGACGCGTTCATCCCGTTGGACAATGACGACGCGTCGTACACCATCACCCGGCTGTTCGTGTATTCCGCCACATAGAGTTTGTTTGTCGACGTGGCAAATTCCACACCATAAGGCCCCCCTAGACCGCTTTGAGTGATGTTGGCCGTGGTAGAAGTAAAGTTGGGTTGACCCAAAACATAAATGGCATTTTGACCGTTCGAAACAGACGACACATCGAAAACAAGGACCCGATTGTTCAAGTAGTCCGGCACATACAATCGATTGTTAATTCCGTCAAATTTAATATGGGTGGGGTTGTTCATCCGGTTCTGTGAAGCGGCGGATCCCCCTGACGTGAAGTTTGTCTGTCCCAGCACATAGTCCGCATTTTGACCGTTCGAAAGGGTGGCGGCGTTAAACACCAAGACCCGATTGTTGAAACGATCGGCAACAAACAATCGTTGGCCCGCAGAGTCATAACTTAATCCGTTCGGTATATACATTCCGCTTTGGCTGGTCTGTATTTGGAATCCGGAAAAGTTGGATTGACCCAGGACGTGATCAGCGGTGCGGTCGACCAGGTTGTTGCTGGAGTCCAAATCAAATTCCAGCACGCGATTGTTAAAGTAATCCGCCACGAACAGCCGGTGGGCGACGGTATCCACTGCCACACTCGAGGGAGGATTAAACCCCTCCGCGGAAGGACGGTAGTTGGGAACAGCGGTTGTCCAGACGGGGTTGTCGCTGTCGTCCAGTTGACCGAGGATATTTTCCGCGTTCATGCCATCCGAAATAACCGCGTCCGCCCGCCAGGGGGCCATCAATAACAAGAACCCCAGTGGGGCTAGGCGTTTAAGCAGAGCAATGAAGTCCATACCCTATCCTTATATTTCCGGAAACCATTTCTTTCAATGGGGAATAGTATAGATGGCTCAGGGGGGGCTACAAACGAAACGACGAAGGGCAGCCTGTTTTCTGCGCGGTCTACTGGGTGATTCTAAAAAAGGACGGCGGGAGAAAACTGTTGAAAGTGGTTGTCCGGAAATGCGCGCGATATTACTTGATCGGCCGGGTTTTAATGAATTGGGGCAGACGGCTGGCCAAATAAAGGGGGAGGTGGACAAACCGGTGGGGCTCGTCAACGGACAGGTTCCTGGCACTTATGATGGTGCGAAACGGGGGTTGGTATTTTTCGGCGAACACTTTTAAACTTTTGGCCTGGGTGATCCAACCGGATTTAACCTCAATGGGGAAGACGGCGCCGTCCGTCTCTAGCACAAACTCGACCTCCGCGGTGTTTTCCCGCCAGCAGACCACATCTTTCCGTCCTGCGGTGATCAATTCTTGAAGGACGAAATTCTCAGCCACGTAGCCTTTGTACGTGCCAAAGTTGAAATCCAGGATGGCTTTGGGGGAAAGCCCTCCCAACGCTCCCAAAAGACCGATATCGAATGGGTAGAGTTTAAAAACGTTTTCATCGGTGAAAGCCGAGAGGGGGAGTCGCGCGCTGTTGACGATGGGAATCTTATGGACAAGGCCAGCGGTTTTCAGCCAGTCGATGGCCCCCGCGAGACGGCTGTATCCACTGATCCCGGGAACAACGCCCCTAAACCGGAATTTGGAGGAAGACCCATCCAATGCTCTCGCCAATTGCGTGGGGACATTTTGCCAAACCCGCTCGATGTGCATGGAATTTTCCTTTCCGGAATGCTTGGCCACATCCGCGAGATACGCCGTCAGAAGTTCCCCCTGTTTTTTACGAACCGCTTCAAAGGCTGTTGGAGGATCGTCTTTTAGTGATGCGAAAGTGGCCACGGCCTCCGGAAGTCCTCCCACAACCAGGTATGCCTTCAACATGTTCCATAAATGTTCATGCACGACCCCAGGGAGCGGGGCGTCCCATGGGGGATTCATCAAAAACGGTAAAGATCGTTCGTCGCCAATTCCCCTAAGAAATTCTTCAAAAGAAAAGGGGTGCAAATCGAGAAAATCCACCTTGCCTACAGGAAAGTTATCTTCCCCCAAATGAACACCCAACAGCGAGCCGGCACAGCAAACGGAAAATTCCGGGTGTTCTTCCGCGAAATATTTTAAAGCGGTCAACGCCCGCGGGGCCTGTTGGATTTCATCGAAAATGAGGAGGTCCTTTTCGGGATTGAGCGGAGGAGAGTTTAAAACGAAGCGAATTTCTTGGATAATCCGTAAAGGATTGAGGTCTCTATCAAAAATATTAGCCAATCCCGGATTCGCCTCAAAATTAAGATAATGGACCCTCTCGTAGGAGGAGCTTCCAAAGGATTTTAATGCATAGGTTTTTCCAACCTGTCGAGGGCCAACCAATAAGAGGGGTTTGCGGGTTTTTGATGTTTTCCAGCGGATTAAATCCGATTGAATATTTCGGTCCATTATGAAATTATCATACCACATTTTTTATAAATTGAGAATTTGTCGGACGAGTATTTTATTGTTTCGTGATGATAATCAAAGTGGGGCTCCTTGCGTTCTGTTCATCTTCCCAGTCCTTTGGGGAAGGTGGCGGGGGGGTAAACCGTTTATCTGAATTTTTATATCATTTTCCCACTACGGGAGCCATTCGGAAAGGACGATGACGACGGCTCTTCTGTTTTTGGCGCGACCGAGGGGCGTGCCGTTGGAGGCGACGGCTTTCTTGGACCCGTGGGCGAAGAGGGCGAAACGGTTGGATGGGAGTCCCCAGCGGGTGACGAACAATTCGCGGAGGGCTTCCGCGCGTCGGCGAGAGAGGGCCATGTTGTATCCTGGCGGGCCCTTGCTATCGGAGTGGCCGTGAATCTCCGCGGGGACCGTTGGGAAATCTAGGAGGAACTGGGCCATGGCCTGAAGTGCCTTCTCTTTGGCTTCCGCATCGCTCTTGTCAATTTTCCAGCCTTCTGTCCGGAACAGGATGTGGAGGGGTTTGGGTGGTTCGGTGAGTATCCTTACGGGTTTGGGAAGTCCCTCTTCCCTAACCGGGACGTCCTTCGTGACCTCCTCCACGGGTTCAGGTGTGGGCTGTTCAACGGGATCCGGCTCTTTCACGATCTTTGGTTTGACGGCCCGTGCGAAGGATCGGGAAAACGTGATACCCCCGGTCAGGAAAACCATGTCGTTGCCCGTCTCCCCGGCCCTTGGGGAATACCAAACCTCAGATTTTATGCCCACTTCCCACCGGTCGTTCATGGGCCGACGAAGTCCCACGCCCCCGCGCCCCACGAGACGATTAAGGGACCCACTGCTCTGATCTGTGGACAGCCCTGCCCCAAGCCTTAGATAGGGGGCCCAGGCTCCCCATGGACTGAACCGGCGGTCGGCGACCATCGTGGCGGGCCGAAGGCGTTTGTTGTTCTGGAGAGAGAGCACGTTGTAGCCAAATCCCGTGTCCCAAATCTCGTTGCGGCTAAATCGGACCATCACCCCTGCGGACAATCCTGATTTACCTTCCGCGCGAACGGTCTGCGATGCCAAGGCGGTGGATCCCCCCACATCTGTTTCTAAGGCCCACTGGGCCCAGGGGTCCGTGGCGTGAAGACGGGAAACCCCAAACAATAAAAGTCCCAGGAAAAGAGAGGCAGACTTATTCATCGGAGGTCCTTTGGCCAAACCGCATGATCACAGAGACCTGATGGGTGCCTGAAGTATCTTTGACGCCCGTGAGGGGAAGCATGAAGCCATAATCCACTTGCAAGATTTGGATTTTGGCAGAGAACCCACCCGAAACCCGTTTGTAGTCGTTTGGCCCCATTCCGCCGCCAGCGCGAAGGGCGAAACGGCCCAGTGATTTCTCGATGCCTCCGTGAAGCCTGGTCTGATGCTCTGCACCGACACGGCGGCGGGAGACTTCAAGGAGGGCGAGCCCGATCTTTGAGGAAAAGGAACCGGCGGCCTTCAAGACGCGCGGTACGGGGTCGGAAGAGGAAAGCCCCACATCGGATTCCAAAAGATTGACCCCGGTAACGCCGAACCGCCAGCGGGGGGTGGGGATCCAGGTGGCGCCCAGATTGACGTCCCAGGCGGAGGCGGATCGGGATTCCGCGTAGGTGGGATCTTCAGCGTTGAAACTGGTGCCTTCAAGCGGATCCACAGCGGAGTCTGTGTCGGAATTGTGACCGACGGATTTCTTTAAATGCTTTAGGGCGGTGCCCCAGCGGAAGCGATTGCCGAGCGTATGGGCGTATCCCAGGGAGAGGGTTTCTTCGTTGTAGAGGTTGCCCAGACTGTAGCCGCCGTAGGCCAATCCCAACGCCCCCCATCGTGTGGGAGAGGCCCAGCCAAAGAAGGATCGGCTGAGGTTGGAGCCGTCGGAGAGCCCCTTGAACATTCGACCGTAAAAGAGGCCGGCTTCGGGTGTGTCTAAATCGGTGAGCCCGGCGGGGTTGTAGTGGAGAGAAAAGACATCGCCGGGAGCGGCGGTGAGCGCGCCATCCAAAGCCGTGGCGCGGCCGCCGGTGACGGATTCAGAGAAAGAGGCGGACGCGGGAAGCGTGAAGAGAAGAAGAGCGATGGGAAGAAGGTATTTCATTTGGACACCACGATTGTCCCGGTGGCGCGGCGACCACCGACAATGACTTGGTAGATGTAGACGCCGCCGGGGACAGAGGCGCCGTTGGCGTCACAGCCGTCCCAGGTCAAACTTAAACCGGGGGCGGGGCCGGTGGCCATGTCGGCGACCCGGGCGCCGTCGGTATCGTAGATGGTGCCGTGGGTGGCCTCCCCATTGGGATTATCCAGACGGACGACGGTCACGTCGTTTCTTCCGTCGCCGTTGGGGGTGAAGACGCGGGCAATGACCGATTGGACCACGTCGCTGGACTTAGAGCCCATGAGCCGGTAACCCCCGGTGCGGCCAAAGCTGAACTGGGCGAGGTTGGGGGAGAGGATGCGGGCTGTGCCGGCCAAGACCCAGGCAGACCCATTGAAATATTCGACTGATCGTTCACCGCTGGAAACGCCGGGGAGTGGGACGGATAATTGGCCGGAGGGGGAAAAGGTGACGTTCGTCGCTGGAGTGCCGGTGAGACCATCCACCACCGAAATGTCGACGGCCACCAGAGCGCCGTCGGTGACGGGCCGATCGGATAAGGAAATGATGTGGCGGGGATTGCCAGACCCGGTTAAGAGACCCTGGGGAGAAGTGAGGGCGGTGCCGAGGTTGGAGGCATAGACATAACGGCCAGCGCGCACGTTGTCGATGACCGTGGAGGGCAGGGAGAAAAGGGTTTCGACTTCTGTGCGAACGCGATAAAACCGTTCAACCCCAGCGGGGGTCACGGGGCCGTAGGTGGTGGCGGTGGAAAGAGCGAGAGGGGTGAACGTTCCAGTGGGGGTATCGGATTCAGAGAACTCATAACGCGCTTCAGAGGTGAGCGGTTCACCCAGTTCGTTGGTGGTGACGGGGTTCCAGGTGTAGGTAATCATCCCGGATCCGATGGTGCCGAGGAGGTTCAGAGGCAGAGAGGGGAGAGTGTCAGGAAGCAGAACAGCGATGGTGGCGGAGTATGCGCTGGTCGTGTCGTCGTGGCTGAGGGATCGGACGCGCAGAGTGTAGGTGAGGGCCGGGGTGAGCCCTGAAAGGGTGGGCGCGATCGAGGTCGTTATGAGCGCGGAGGAAAAGGTAACGCCATCGGTGGCGTGTTCGATTTCGTAGGTGGTTCCCGTGGGATTCCCGTTGGTGTTCCAACTGAGTGAAATAGATGTGGAGGTGAACGCTGTTGTCGAGAGCGCAAGGGGCGGATTGGCCCAGGTCACGGTGGAACCAAAGGCAGTGAAGGCGGAACAGCCCACGCCGTCGCAGGCTTTCGCAAAGCCAAAATAGGTGGTGTTGGGGGTGAGAGAATTAACGGTGGCGGAGAGGGCCACCGTGTTGCTGGACCCCGCCACGGAGACGGGGGGATTGTCCGGGGCCGCAGAGACCACAAAGGTGTAGCTGGACGCTCCCACGGAGGAGGCCCAGGAGGCGGAGATCGTGTTTTCGGACCGGGCAGTAAAAATCGTTGAGGCGGGGGTTGGTGGGGGCATGTAAGGCGAAGCGGAAACGGTGGATGAAATGGCGGACCAGTTGGAGGCATCGTCCTGGGTCCAGAGGACGAAATACCAGGGCTGATCGAGACCCACGATGACGGTGGTGGATTGAACCACGCCGGGAATGACGCCGGTGGCGGGAATCGTGGCCGTGTAGGCTCCGGCGGGAGTGGCGCTGGTGCTCCAGGCGGTGGCGGCCGAGGTGGAATATTGGATGCGGTAAACCCCGGTCAATGGATTGAACACACCGTCGTCCCCCGCGGAGGGCCAACTGAGGTCAATGGCTCCGGCCTGTGACCCCATCCCCACGGTGACGGTAGATGTGGAGGGCGGAACAGGCCCCACGGAGTGAACCAGAACGCGGTTGTTTTCCTGGTCAGCGATATAGAGGCGGTTCATACCAGGCTCGAAAACGATTCCCATGGGAAAATTCAATTTACCGGCATTGTAACCCTCGGTGCCTGTGGTGAAATCCGTTTGACCCAAAACGTTGATGGCGTCTTCTCCGTCTGTGATGATAGTCGTGTCAAAAACAAGAATTCGGTTATTCGTTGTATCGCTTACAAACAATCGATTTACGGTGCGATCAATTGCCACACTCCAGGGGGTGAACGCGGCTGCGGTCAGGCTGACTGTAGCGGAAGTGAAATCGGGTTGACCCAGAACGTTCACCGCATTTTCTCCATCGGTAATCACCGCGGTGTCAAAGACCATAACCCGATTGTTTCCATAATCAGCCACATAGAGATGGTTATTTCCATCGTGAGTGACCGATGTGGGGGTGCGCAAGCGGTTTTGGGCGAGGGAAGAGGGCTGGGAGGTGAAGTTGGGTTGGCCCAAAACATGGATGGCGTCTTCTCCGTCCGTTATTGTTGATACATCATAGACAAGGACTCGATTGTTACCGGAGGCTGTAACGTAAAGGCGCGATGTCCCGGGTTCTAAGGCAACTCCATAGGGGTCGTTCAGTCCGCTTTGTGTGTTCGCCGTTCCCGACGTGGTGAACGAGGGTTGCCCCAGGACATGGATGGCGTTTTCTCCGTTCGTGATCGAGGCCACATCAAAAACCATGACGCGATGGTGCCTCTGAGCAACCACGAACAACCGGTTGGTGGCCGCGTCAAAGGCCAACCCCGTCGGTGTATAAATAGAATATTGGTTGGTCATGATGTCCTGATTGGTGAAATTGGTTTGGCCAAGGACATAATCCGCTGTGCGATCCACGATCGTATTGTTGGTGTCCAAGTTGTACACCAGGACCCGATGACTCGTGTAGTCTGCTACAAACAAGCGATGCCCGGAGGTATCAATGGCTATGTCGTATTCCCACCGAAATCCATTTTGAGCTACCCCATCAAAAATATTTTGTGTCGTGTAAACGGGTCCTCCTGTTCCGTCCGTTTGGCCCACCACATTGACCGCGTTTGATCCATTCACGATGGTGGTGGTTGATACATCAAAAGAAAGGATTCTATTGTTCCTGAGATCGGCGACATACAGGATTTTGCCTTCCTTGTCTAACGCATTCCCATATGGATTGTAAAGACCATTTTGTGTGGTGGTCGGGGTTCCTGAAGTGAAATCGGGTTGTCCAAGAACGTTCACCCCGTTCTCTCCATCAGTGATGACGGCCACATCAAAGATCATGGTTCGATGGTTGGCGTAATCTCCCACGAAAAGTCGCTGGGTCCCGTTATCAAAGGAAATCCCAAATGGGGAGGAGAGTCGTCCTTGGGTGCGGGCGGCGGACCCCGAGGTGAAGGTCGTTTGACCTAGAACGTTAATGGCGTTCTCCCCGTTAGTAATCGACGTCACATCAAAAACCATGACGCGGTTGTTTGTCCTGTCCGCCACGAAAAGACGGTTTGATCCCCTATCAATGTCAAGAAAGGTTGGCCCGTTAAAACGTGACTGAGTCACGCCACTTGTACCGGTGGTGAAATTCAATTGCCCCAGAACGAAAATGGCATTTTCCCCATCCGTGATACTTGTGACATCGTAAACGAGGACTCTGTTGTTACTGTAGTCCGAAACAAAAAGTCGATCGTTGCCAGGGTTACCAAAATAACACACTTCGTATGGATAATTCATGCTGTTTTGGGTGGTCCCAGTGGGACTGGAGGTGAAGTCGGGTTGCCCTAAAACATGGATGGCATTTTCCCCGTTAGTGATTGACGTTACATCAAAAACGAGAACCCGGTGATTCCAGTAATCCGCCACAAAGAGACGGTTGGAGACAGCATCATAGTCCATCCCTTTCGGGTAAAGTAATCGGTGTTTGTCGGTGCCCGGTGCGTCCCCATAAAAATCAAGTTGCCCTATGACATGCTCTGGGGTGCGGTCCACCAGAATGTTAGACGTGTTGAGATCATATACCAAAATGCGATGGGCTGCATCCGTGACAAATAGACGATGGGTTGTGGTGTCAATGACGATATCATATGGAAAAAATAGGCCTGTAAGCAGGGCGGTGTCATAGGGACCCACGTTGTCGAAATCAGGACCGCCGTCAGGAGTGGATTGGCCCACCACATTTTCCGCGTTTTGGCCGTTGACGATAGGACCGTCCGCCGCCTGGGCAACGTAGAAAAACAATAACAACCCCAGCCAAGGGGAGAAAATCGAAAACCCGTATTTCATACATATCCCTTATATGTCCAGAATTCATATTTATCAAGGGCTTCCTCTCTTAGCCCTATGCAAGCGGCCAGTAACCCAGACGTCGAAGCGGATACCTCGTGCAGTGATTCACACAGGCTTGGTTTATTCGGGAGGGTGAATTCAAGCGGCTATTGCACCAAGCCATGAATTGAAGACCTCGTTTGGAGTTTTGTATCCCAAGCATTTCATG
>JAEURZ010000035.1 GCA_016788905.1 Elusimicrobiota bacterium | reverse complement strand
TCCGGCCCAACAAAAAAGCCCATCGGCTTCGCACCAATGAGCCTCCCACCTCGGTTCGATACTTTCAGAAATGGCGGCACAACAGCAAACCATCGGAGCGGCATCCAATTCGCATTTCCCAACGTGGCGCACGGATATTGGGAAAACTACCGGCTGACAGGGAAATACTACCTTCCGCAGTTTTAGGGGAGGGATTGAACCCTCGTTTTTATTGCGACCGCGATTGCAGACCCGCTGGCCTTGGGGGCCACCCCAAGGCTTGACCGTGGCGCGGCGTAGGAAGCCGCGCCCTACCTTACGGGCAGGCCCCGGAGTATGGGGCCTTGTCCGCCGAGTCAGCCATATATCTGTCGGCGAGGGCCACCACTTCGCTTCGTGCCGTTCGTTTTTCATTTTTCAGGCTATCCCTTTACCTCATCAAGGATTTGTGACCGCTATACGCGCCGCCACCGCGCCCGCACAATCTTCCGCGCGCAACAACGACAGCGCACGCACCGCACCATTGTTGCTCCATCGTCCTCCGTTCATTGTCCGCCATCCAGCCCCGCCTCCAACCTTCCGCCGCCGTTCCGATCGAACCAGTCATCCCGCCGAAACCCAAGCCCCCGTCCGCCGTTCATCGGAAAAACCACAGCCCCACGCTGTCCCCCCGAAAAACCCAAAACCCCCGCTCCGACTGCCCCCGGTGTTCCCGCCGCCTTGCCCCACCGCCCCGCTCAAAACCGCTCCGCTCGGTTCGCCCTTCCCGATAAACCCCGGCGTCGTCCGCTCCGGGGCATATGTTCACGGGGGGTGGAGGTCGCTCCGGCGCGTCGGCCCTTCGCGCCGCCGCACCTACGCTCCGTCCTCCCCGAAATCAAACCCCCGCCACGGCCCCGCCCTCCCGTTCCAAACCAAACCGCTCCGTTCGATTCGCCCCTCCCGAAACCCCGACGTCGTCCGCTCCGGAGCATATGTTCACCGGGGTGGAGGTCGCTCCGGCGGGCCGCCACCTTGCGGCGTCCCACCGTCGCCCCGCTGTGCTGACGGTGAAGCCGTTCCCCGGCGCGACCAAACCCCGGCCGCCCGCTCCGATGGAATCGCCCGCCCTCGCCGGATTGTTTCGTCCAAGGCACCCCTTGGGAGATATGTTCAGAGGACCTAATCCGCCCCTCCCGAAAAGAACACCCCCCGCTGGCCCCGCCGAACAACCCGCTCGGCCGGGCCGCCACCAACACCACGCGGCGGCCCAGCCTCGCCCCGCTGTGCTGGCGGCGGAATCGTTCCCCGGCGCGACTGAACGCCGCCGGCTTCGGTGGAATCGCTCCACCCCCGCGCTGTTGATTCGCCCGCCGGGCCGCACGGCTCCTTTAGCCGCCCAAGCGAACATAGCCTTTCCCGCCTTCCTTCCGTCCCACGGGAGGAAAACCGTCGCCCGTCCACCCCGCTCTTTCCACGCGGCCCGACTCCCTTGGTGTGGTGTGGCCTCCCGCTCCGGAGTGAGGCACACGGCCACGGCCCTTCCCCCAGCGGCGGGCTGTCCCACCCACAACGCCCGCCGCTCAAATTCTCCTTCCTTTCCCTCCCGCGCGCATATATGCCTTTCTTCCACTTCGCCTTGGGGGAGCGGACCCGGGCCGACATGTGGAACATGGCGGTCGGGTCCGCCCGGCATTTTCCTTTGCTTTTCCTCGATTCGGAATCATCTGGCAGTTACCCGGAGTGGACACCATCTTTCCCTGGTCTTTCAACCAAATCAACAAACTGTCCATCCGCCCAGACCCTGCCATCACCGGCAACCGGCTCGATCAAATAGTCAACCGCCATGGGCCGCAGTCGGACATCCCGAATGACAACCGAGATTCGCAACCCGTTCAACAAGACAAGCGCCTCCCTCCCCACTGACCGCTCCTGCCCTGATAAACCCATATATCCCCCTGCCTTTTGTTACATGTATGTTAACAGTAATATACTTCTATTTCTATGTCAAGTGGATGTTGTTATACTACCAGCATGCAACGCAAAACTCCCGTTGGGAACAATTTTTACCGTAAGAAGGGTTTGGACAAGGTCATCACCCTCCATGTGACCAAGGAGCTTCACGACGCCCTCGTCAAGTTAGCCAAGAAAGAAGAAAGGTCTCTTCAAGTGACTGTGAGAAGGCTGGTAGAAAGGGGTGTAAAGGAAAGCTGACCCCTTCCCCCCTTTTATCCCATGACAAACGACAATGTCCTCACCACGACGGGTTTTACAAAACTCGTTACCGATATTCGGCAACTGATTACCCAAGGCCGGGACCGGGCCCGGACAGCCGCCAACAATGAACTCATCCAAACCTATTGGGCCATTGGAGGGAGAATCGAGGTGGAAGGCCTCACTGAAAACGCCGGGTATGGGGACGCCATCATGGAACACCTGGCCGAGGCCCTGGACATTGACCGATCAACCCTGGTCCGCTGTGTCCAGCTCTACCGCGCCTATCCCAAATCTGCCCCCCAAGGTACTCTTACCTGGAGCCATATCAGGCTACTCTTAACGGTAAACAACCCCGAGGAGAGAAAACGACTCAAAGAGGAAGCTGAGAAAAACGACTGGACCCGCCAGGAACTAGCCAAAGCCATTAATGTCGAGGCACACCCAGCCCCCAAGGATGGAAAACAATCCAAACAACTGAAACGGCCCGCAGGAGGTCCGTTTGTTTACCGGGCAGAAGTTATCAAGGTCGTCGACGGTGACACTTTGGTCGTCCGGCTAGACCTCGGCTTCCAGGTGTGGAAAGAACAAAGGATCCGCCTCTCTGGCATTGACACTCCCCCCATCAAAGAAGACGGTGGCCCCGAAGCCTACGAATACACCCAAACCCAGCTTGCCAAAGCAAAAGTGGTGGTGGTCCGAACAGGCAAGATCGACATTTACGGCCGCTATGTGGGCGACGTCTTCTACAGCACCGATGAAGACGACACCTGGGAAAAAGTTTTCTTGAAAGGGGCATGGCTGAATAATGAGCTCCTTGAGAAAGGGCTTGCAAGGAAAGATTAACCTTTGTGGCTAACGGAGCTGGTCGCATTTACCAACGCGGAATAGCCGTTTAACAATTAATCAAGAATGCCCCCGAATGACCCAGTGGCAAAGGATAAAGCACATTATGGCTCGTAAAAAAGCATCGACGGAAAACAAGACAGACACTTACCGACACCCGGAATCTGAAAGCCCTATGCGGCCAGACGTGGGAACGCAGGCACAATTCAAGAAGCAAAAATTTCCAAGAACATACCGTTACGATTCATCCCTTTCCCCCGCGCTGAATTGGGACGGCCAGAACCCCACCCGAGAGCAGGGAGAGGCGGCCATTCGGGAAGTGTTGGAAGCGAAGACCCTGGAAGACGCTAAAGCCGCCGCATCAAAGTTAAAGGCGCTTGGTAAACCGTTTCTTGATTGGGCCGGAAAGGCGGAGCGCTTTTCCTTCGATGTCCCAACCCTTCCCCTGTTTGTCCATGAACGGCTTTCAACTCAGGCGATTCTCGAAACCATCAAGAGCCACAAGACCGACAAGCAGTTGAACTTTGATGACCTTTTCGGCGATCCGCGGCACTCCATTGCAGACCAAGTCCTGAAGGCGTATGAACACAAGGACAAATGGGTCAACCGGATGGTGCTGGGGGATTCTTTGGTTGTGATGAACTCCCTCCTTCATTATGAGGGTCTTGGCGGCCAAGTTCAGATGATCTACATGGACCCGCCCTATGGGGTGAAATTCGGAAGCAACTTCCAGCCATTTGTCCGACAACGGGATATCGGTAGCGTTGACCATAACGATGATGAGAGCCTTACGAGAGAGCCGGAAATGGTTCAGGCCTATAGAGACACTTGGGAGTTCGGGGTCCACTCATACCTGACGTATCTTAGGGACCGGCTTCTCCTTTGCCGTGATTTGCTTGCCCCCACAGGAAGCATTTTTGTCCAAATCAGCGACGTTAACCTTCATCACGTTAGAGAGGTTATGGACGAAGTGTTCGGCGAAGAGAATTTTGTTTCTCAAATTTCTTTCCAAACGACTTCCGGCTTTGAGACAAAAACAATCGCAACCCTTGGGGACTTCTTACTTTGGTACGCCAAGGATAAGAAACAGGTTAAGGTCCACAAGCTTTTTGAAAAGAGGGAGCTTGTCCCTGGTGAGGGCAATGCGACATGGGTATTGTTGGCTAATGGTGACTATCGAGGTGTAACTGCCGCCGAGAAGCGCGGAGAGTCCCCATTGCCGGAAAGGGCTAAACTATATAACCCTGACAATATTCAGTCCCAAGGTGCATCTTCAGAACCACAGCCCTTTGAGTTTGAAGGGAAAGTTTATGAGCCGGGCGGAAACAGCCACTGGAAAGCTAATTATCCGGAGGGAATGAATAGGCTTGCGAAGGCAGGTCGAATTCATGTTGCCAAAAACAGCATTCGATTCCGTCGGTTTTCTGATGATTTTCCTTACAAGGAACGCGGCAATATTTGGACTGACACGATCTCCGGGAATTTCACCGATGAAAAGATTTATGTCGTCCAAACAAATGCAAAAGTAGTTCAGCGCTGCATGTTACTCACTACTAACCCCGGGGATTTGGTTCTTGATCCCACCTGTGGAAGCGGGACGACAGCCTATTGCGCTGAAGGATGGGGGCGGAGATGGATCACGATTGACACCAGCCGTGTCCCGCTCGCTTTGGCTCGGCAGAGGATTCTCACCGCCACGTTCCCTTGGTTTAAATTGATTGATGATTCCCGAGGGCCAGCCGCAGGCTTCAATTACGAGAGACGCCAGAATGCAAAAGGGGAGGAGGTCGGTGGAATCATCCCTCATATCACTCTAGAGAGCATTGCCAATAATGCACCGCCTGACGAGGAAGTCCTTTTTGATAAACCGGAGGACATCAACAATGTGGTCCGTGTTGCTGGTCCATTTACGCTTGAGGCCACTATCCCCACCCCCATTGACTGGGAAGGTGACCCATCCACATCAAAGAAGTCCGAGACCGCGGAAGGCGACTTCACTTTTGTGGAGAGGATGCTGGAGGTCCTCCGAAAGAGTCCAATCTTAAGATTGGATGGAAAACGGACGGTGACGCTTAAAAATCTTCGTCTCCCGGCAAAGGCGTTGTCCTTGTCCGCCGAAGGGATGGTCGTCAACGGGAAGGATAAGACTGTTGCATTGGTCTTTGGTCCGGAGAATGGGGCGGTAAGTGAAAAATTAGTATTCGAGGCGGCGAGGGAAGCTACCGCCAAAAACTACGCCACGCTTTACGTGATTGGGTTCGCAATTCAAGCGAATGCGCGAGCATTAATCGAAAAATGCGAAAGCATCGTTGGTATCCCTGCGATTTACATACAAGCCACGCCTGACCTGATGATGGGAGACCTTTTAAAGAGCATGAGGAGTAGCCAGATATTCAGCGTTTGCGGGCTTCCTGAAATTAAGGTTTCCGCCAAGGAGGAGTGCAGCAAAGAAACCCGATATCAAGTCGAGCTACTGGGTTTTGACGTCTTTGATCCGGCTACAATGGAGGTGGTTCACCGCGCCGGGGACGATGTCCCGGCGTGGTTCTTGGACACAAATTACAATGACCTCTGCTTCCACGTCTCTCAAGCATTCTTTCCCAGGACCAGCGCATGGGACAATCTAAAAAGAGCGCTCAAAGCCGAATACAGCGAGAAGGTCTGGGACCATTTGGCGGGAAGGGTCAGCGCACCGTTTGGCGGCGGAGAACATCAACAGATTGCCGTCAAAGTCATCGATGATCGCGGTAATGAGTTGCTCGTCGTTAAGAGCCTCAAAGGGATCAAGTGAGCGGATACGAAGTAGATCAACCAATCATCAATAGCCCTTTCGCGGAACCCTCCCAGCATTATTTCATCCGTGAAGGTGAGCCAGCGGAGAGACGGGAAGGGCGGCGTCCTTCCCTGGTTTACCCTCCCAAAGAGGGCAACATTACCTGGAACCTACGGGATGGTGCCCTGGCGGAATCTAAGGCGTACAAACCGGCCTATGAGATGGTTTTGGTTAACCGGTTACGTGAAAGGGTGTCGAGTTGGCGCAAGCAGGGCTATCCTGGTGTAACTCGGACCACACTTGAACTTTTACAGTGGTGGAGGAGAGAAGGCCGCAAGACCCCCCTCTTTTTTGCCCAGATCGAAGCCGCCGAAACGGTCATTTTCTTGCGTGAGGCGAGAAGTGACTTTCTTCAAGGGATTGACGTTCCAAGAGACGAGCCGAGCGATCCTCAAAAGGCCGGGGGAATGGCTTCTTTTCCTCGCTATGCCTGCAAGATGGCGACGGGCTCTGGGAAGACGACCGTCATGGGAATGCTTGCCGCCTGGAGTATCCTGAATAAGGTCAACGACCGAAACGACGCCCGTTTTTCTGACCTGGTCCTTGTGGTCTGTCCTAACGTCACTATCCGCAATCGTCTTGAAGAGTTAAACCCAGAAGGTGGTGAATCCAGTGTTTATCGCCATCGGGATCTGGTGCCGCCACACCTCATGCCGACTTTGACGAGGGGCCGGGTGTTGAGAACAAACTGGCATATCTTTGAGCCGCAAGGTAGCCAAGTCGGAGGCGTGGGGGCGAAGGTTCTCAAGGCCGGAGTGGCAGTTAGAGGAAGGGAGATCATTTCTATTGGTGCAAAGACCACCACCGCGAGAGGGACACGGTATCTGACGGAAGAAGATTTCAACCGCCAAGTGGCCGCTGGAATGCTGTCGGTTCTTGAGGAAAAGCGGGACAAAAGCGGGAATCTAGCAAAAGTTTATGTTGAATCCGTTCGGTATGTGGAGAGCGATGCACATTTGATTGAACGTGTTCTCGGCCGGGAAGTCGGAGGGAAACAGAACATCTTCGTGATGAACGACGAGGCACATCACGCTTACCGTATCCGCCGCCCGGAGGCGGAAGAGGACGAGGAAGACCTATTTGGTGAAGAAGATGAAGCCGACGATTTTTTCAAGGAGGCAACGGTCTGGATAGATGGGCTGGATCGAATACACAAGCAGCGAGGAATAAATTTTGCGGTGGACCTATCGGCCACCCCCTATTTTTTAGGCCGGGTGGGGCAGGACACCAATAAACCGTTCCCATGGGTCGTCAGTGATTTCGGTTTGGTGGATGCCATTGAGTCGGGCTTGGTCAAGATTCCACAATTGGCTGTACGGGACACGACAGGGGCGGCGATCCCTGGATATTTCAACATCTGGCGCTGGATCACGGATCAATTAACTCCCGCGGAAAAAGGGGGTAAGAAGGCGAGCCCGAAACCGGAAGCGATCTTGAAATGGGCACACACCCCTATTGCGATGTTGGGCGGGCTTTGGGAAGAGCTTCAGGTAGAATGGAAAAAGTCAGAAAACGATGAGCGCCCTCCTGTTTTTATCGTTGTTTGCAAGAACACGAAAATTGCCAAGTTGCTATTTGAATGGCTGGCCGAGGGAAAGGCCCCAGTAGGCCTTCCTCCTGCCAAGATCGAAGGATTCCGAAACAAGGATGGGTTGTTTAATACGATCCGGGTTGATACCAAGGTTGTGCACGAAACGGACACGGGCCAGGCCAAAAGTGACGAAGTCCAATGGATGAGAACGACCCTGGACACCGTCGGCAAGCGCTCCTGGCCCTCGGACAGTCAGGGCCGCCCTATTTATCCTCAGGGTTTTGACGAATTGGCTGCGAGGCGAAAGTCGCCCCTGCACCCACCCGGTAGAGATGTGCGTTGCATCGTAAGCGTTGGAATGTTGACCGAAGGATGGGACTGCAATACGGTGACGCATATCATCGGCCTGCGGCCGTTCATGTCCCAGCTACTATGTGAGCAGGTTGTTGGGCGGGGCTTACGTCGAAAGAATTATGAGCTTGGTGAAAACGGCCTTTTCACCGAAGAGGTGGCCAAGGTCTTGGGCGTCCCCTTCGAAGTAATTCCATTTAAAGCCAACCCGCAGGGGCCTCAACCTCCAAAACCCAAGCAGAATCATGTCTATGCCGTTCCGCAGAAGGAAAGGTTCGCGATAACCTTTCCTCGTGTGGAAGGCTATACCCAGGCAATTCGCAATCGAGTGGCAGTTGATTGGGACACAGTCCCCGCTCTGGTCCTTGAGCCTGGGAAAATTCCACCGGAAGTCGAAATGAAGGGACTCAACGTCAACAATAAGGGGCGATTGTCCTTAAATGGTCCGAATCGAGTGGACCAAGTTTCTTTGAATGCGTTTCGGGCGCAAAGACGCATACAGGAACTGGTTTTTGATTTGGCAGGCTCGTTGACCAGGGAATACATGGCGCAAGGGCGCTATGAGGCCCCGGCCCATGTGCTTTTCCCCCAGATTGGAACCATCGTAACTCGTTATTTGGAAACGAAGGTAAAAGTTCTGCCGCCGGCTGATCTTAGAGATGTTTTCTTATCGCCTTACTTTGGTTGGCTGGTTGAAAAACTGCGGGACGCGATTCGTCCAGACACCTCAATGGGGGAGACCCCTGAGGTTCCCCGTTTTGAAAAAGAACGCGGTCCCGGTTCAACAGCGGAGGTAGATTTCTGGACGAGCCGGGATGTTCGGGAAGTCATAAATAGCCATGTCAATTTTGTTGTGGCCGATACGAAAAAGTGGGAGCAATCCGCTGCCTATTTCATTGACACCCACCCAATGACCGACGCATTTGTGAAGAACGCGGGCCTTGGGTTCGCCATCCCCTACTTTCATAACGGCCAGCCGCACGATTACATTCCAGACTTTATCATCCGGCTCAAGGGTGAAAAACCGCGGCATCTCATTTTAGAGACCAAGGGGTTCGATGATCTGGAAGATGTGAAGCGGGCGGCTGCGGAGAGATGGATTGCCGCTGTCAATGCAGAGGGAACCCATGGGAGATGGGGCTATGCCTTAATAAAGAAGGTTGAGGATATTCACCAAAGGCTGTCGTTGGAAGCCTCGCTAAAAGCGGATCAATCACACCAAGATGGGCAGGGGAACTAAAGTTTGAAGAAAGAAGCGCGACTCTTATTAGAGAAGGCGGCAAACTCGCTCCTCCTTAGCGTAGAGCAGTTTAATCGCCCATGGGATAGGGGAAGAATTGAAGGGGTCCTAATCTTTCTCGACCATGCTTTTGAGATGTTATTGAAAGCCGCAATTATTCACCGGGGTGGGGAAATACGACAGAAAGGGCAAAAGCAAACGATCGGATTTGATTCCTGCGTTCGGAAGGCACTTACTGAAAGCGACATCAAGTTTATCTCAGACGAACAGGCTTTAACTCTTCAGACAATCAATGGCTTGCGAGACGCGGCGCAGCATCATCTTTTGGCTTTATCCGAACAACACCTCTATGTTCATTCCCAAGCGGGATTAACCCTTTTTCGTGATCTTCTAAAATCTGTCTTTGCGAAAGAGCTTGCCGATGAAATGCCTTGCCGAGTTTTGCCAATTTCAACAACTATCCCCACAGACATCGCTACCCTTTTTGATCGGGAAGTAGCAGAAATTAAAACACTTCTGAAACCCGGAGGTCGCCGGCAAGTCGAAGCATCCGCGAAATTGAGGGGGCTCGCAATACTGGAAACCTCTATTCAGGGAGAAAAGATCCAGCCTGGGGATGGCGAATTGAGAAAGCTTGCTACTAGAATCAAAGGCGCGTTGGAGGGGGACGTTCTCAACTAATCAACTAAGTTGACTGTGGGCGTTGAAATGTTTATTATTGGGCCATGCCTCGACGCGGCGATTTCCTAAACTTAGTTGAAATTTGAACCACGGCTTCACGTTTGCTTTGATGAAGTTGTCGAAAAATCACA
>JAEURZ010000034.1 GCA_016788905.1 Elusimicrobiota bacterium | reverse complement strand
TTGTCGATGGCCGCCACCATCCCTTCCCGTTCCTCCGTTTTTACCAGAAGACAAGCCGATTCGTGACTCTCAGCGACAAGGGACGGGAGGGCGTGGGAATCAAGGAATATCTGTTTCACGCGAAGACCGGCTCCTCGACATATTTCCAGAAGGGGAACCACGTCCTCTCGCCGAACCACGGTTAAAAGAATTTGAGAAAATCCATCCGGGAAAGACTCCACGGGTTCATACCCGGCCACAATTTCTTCCGGAGAAAAAGGCATAAGACGGCAAGCTTGAAGAATCGCCATGGAACGAATTTCTACTGGATCTGTGCTGGGGACCCGAACAGATTTGATAGCTGCTAACCGGTGAGGCAAGCAGACGCTCACCTCGCGGGCGTGGAATTTATGCTCTTTAAGCAAACGGTGAAGGGCCTTGGCCTTTTCAACAGGAGACCCTGGCGGCAGAGTTAAACCCGCCACGCGGACAACCGTGGGGAGCGATCGGTCCAAGCGGACCTCCACCAGAACGGCGCGCTCACCGTCAACCGACAGGCCTATTTTGTATTCTCTTTTCACCGTTTCCCCCACGCCGTGCCCTCGTGCCAGGACTGTATCCGCTGGCCCCCATCCGTTGGATCGACCCCGATTTGATACCAGCGAGTGGATAGTGAATTTTCCACCGTTACAGGGAAATCAAGACGAAGGGCACTCCCCCTTAGGGAGATTCGATCCTCCACCTTTTGCCAGGAATCCTTTTCACTCTCGTTCAAGGGCCACCTCTTTTCCAAAAGTTCAATGACCTGGGATTTCTTAGGAAATACCCCATCGTCTGATGTCCCTGCCAAAAGATCGGCCCCTTTGCGATAGACTAAGATTTTATTCACAAGGGCCGTTGAAGCGCCCAACGCCTCCAACACCTCGGCTGGCGCCGTATGGACATTGACCGTGCCGGGCCCCTCAACCGTTACGAGCGGAGAGATCTTTTCATACAGTTCAGCCGTCATGCCTTTCAGAAGCAATAGTTCCGGAACGCTCTGTAAGGGGCCATTTCGACAGGGATAGGGTTCGGCTAACGTTTCATAAAAATCGGTTTCGGCTCCCCCTGCGGTCACGAGACTGTCCGAATCCCGCCAATCGAGGATCGAGGCCGCCACGTCACGATAACCCGTCAATCGCTCCAACGTTTCCTTCGTCGCGAAGTTTACATTAATGCGTGAAGATTCGTCCGAAAGAAACGGGGATGTGGGCTCCGCTTTGTCCGGAAAGATCAAGGCGTCCCAAAGGCTTAAATCACCCAACGTTAAGGGAGCACTGGAGTTTTCAACCAAGGCCGCCGCTTGAGCAGACTTCTTCTTGGCCACTTGAGCCTGTTGAATTTGATCCCACTGAAAAACAGTTAAACGCCGTTCCGTTCGAGCATGAAATGAAAAAGCCGAGGCCACCAGGGCCAGAATCCCCATGAGCCAAAGGACAACCATGAGGATGGAGCCCTGTGACGATCGTGTGGTTACTCGTTCCATGGAGGAAATACTCCTGTGGGGATTCGAAACCCCGACTCGTATTGAAGAGGGCCCTTTTTCGATTGGAATACAAGGGAGGCCTTAACCCCACCGGGAACCGTATCCGACGCAATCCACACGTCCTCCCAAAGAACCTCACCCACCGATCCTCCAGCGTAGGCAAAGGCGAAATGAATAGTCGCAGGGATTTCAACTCGGGTTTTCCGTGCGTCGCTAAAAATGGAAGTGGTGTATATTTTCTGTTCCCGAACAACTCGTGGTCCACCGGGTAAAGACAGATCGGAAACTTCATCGAATTCCTGGTGATAGCGCACCCGAGCTATTTGGGGTTGGGTCTCTAACGAACCGGGTTCCCGAGCGACATCCACCACCGTTTTGAAAACAAGTTCTCCTCCTGTTCCAATAAACGATTCCCCGGGGAATGAAATGCTATTGCGTAAATCTTCACCCAAACGATTGAAAAGGGCTTGGGCCCGTTGTCGCGCCCGTGACGAATCCCGCATGTCCCGCCAGGTTCCAACCGCGCCCCGCAGTACCCCCCCCAGGGTGGTGGCCAGAATGGCGGTGAGCCCCAGGGCCAATACCAATTCAATGAGAGTGAACCCCGGGGCTCTCTTCACGGGATCGCTTCCAACAGGAGGGAATCGGCCTGTCCCTTCCTTTCCCACGAAACTCGAACCGTCCAGAGATTGATTCCGGTTGTTAATTCCCTTTCATTCATTGTTGTCCATGTTAGTTGGCCCAGGTCGGGGTCCACTTCTTGGTCCGCGGTGGTAGCGGGTTGGTGTAAGAGTTCCGTTTCATAAACTTTTTTACCCAGAGCCAACCCCACCCGGTATTCGCGATCGGCCTGACGGGTGTGCCGCATGGCGCTGGACAGAGCCTGATAATAAAGGATTGAACCGACCGCCAGAACCGAAGCGGCCAAAAGGACCTCCAACAAGACAAACCCATCAGCCCGCGGTTTCATGGGGTGGCTCCACAAAAAGGGTTTCGCCCAGAACAGGGTCGATCATCATCGTCCACAGGGGTTCACTGGCCCGCCAAAACTCCAGAGGCCCCCCCTCGGCGGTCCCGTTCGGAAAATAGGTGACGTCCCTTGACGATCCCTGAACCCGAGCTTCATCCGGTAAATTTCGCCACAGGCCGATGCGTCCCGCCACCGGAACAAACCCACCTTTTTCCGCCCGCCGCAGTCGGTAGGATCCGTCCTTCTCAGAAAAGGACATCTGATAAGGGACCCCACGCTGTACCGCCATCACTCGTGCGTAACGGGAAAGGTCTTCCATCTCGCTGGCCGACCGTTCATCCGCAAACCGTCGAAATCCTTGGCGAAATTGGGGAACAGTTAACCCAACAAAAACCAATAAAAGGACCGTCACCAAGATCAACTCGATCAGGGTAAAACCGGACTCAACGCGTTTCTTCATTCGCCCAATTGGTGATGTCATCTGGCGTGCCCCCCACTCCATCGGGGCCCCAAGAAGAAAGGTCATAATCAACCCCCCGCTGAGCAGGAGAAACGTAAACATAGGTGTGACCCCAGGGATCCACTAAAGGGCCCCGTTTTTTTAAATAGGGGCCTTTCCATTTTCGCGGAAGGGGTGGGGTGGTGGGTTCCTGACGAAGGGCCGAGAGACCCTGCTCTGTCGTAGGATACCCACCGTTGTCCAATTCATAAAGATCCAACGCGCTGGCCAAGTTGGATTCGATATCCGCCGCGGCGGCAGACGCCTTGGCCTCCTCAGTCCGTCCCGCAAAACGGGGGATGATCATGGCGGCCAACGTGGCGATGATCACGACCACCACTAACATTTCAATTAAGGTGAATCCCCCCTCGGCACCCGTTCGTCCGATCGACCTCCGTTCCCAAACCCATCTCTTCCAATAAAAAAAGTTTACACCCAGTGGTTTCATAACGTTACCTCACGAAAGTTGACATTTGAAAAATGGGGAGCAACATACTTAAAACAATGAAGGCGATAACAGACCCCACAACCAAGATCAAGGCTGGTTCCAGGAGAGCCGTAAAGACTTTTAGCGCCCTGTCACAGTCGCGCTCACAGGCGGCCGCTACCTTATCCAAAGATCTCCCTAAACTGCGTCCCTCTTCTCCCACGGCGATCATGTTGGCTACAAAGGGTGGAAATCCTCCCGCCGCACGTAGGCTTTCGGCCAAACTCTCGCCTTCACCCACCCGACGACGGGCTTCCATAAGTTTTTCACTTAACACAGGATGAGCCAAAACATCAGCCGAAAGCTGAAGGGATTCCAGAATGGGGACCCCGCTGGCCAATAGAACCGAAAGGGTTCGACCAAACCGCGCGAGAGAGGCTTTTTGCGCCAATGGTCCCCAGACGGGGAGATGGGTCAAAGAATGGGACATAATCCACCGGGCCACCACGTGACGACTTAATAGGAGAACCACCACAATCGCCGATAAAAGGAGAAGCCCCGCAGGCGAAGAGGTCCCCTGACCCAATCCAACAAGAAAGCGGGTAGCCCAAGGCAATTGCTGTCCCATTTCCTCAAAAACGGTCGCCAACTTAGGAACCACATACAACAACAAAAAGAACACTGTTCCGGCCCCCGTGAAAAGGATTAATCCCGGATAGGCCAATGAAGTCCGAATTCGCGCACGCAAATCGTCTTGCCGCTCCTCCAAATCAGCCAACCGTTCCAACGCCGTCCCTAAAAAAGCACCCACTTCACCCGCTCGGACCAGGCCCACGTAGACCGGGGGGAAAATTTCACCATGGGTGCGTAACGCCTCCGCTAAGGAGCTCCCCCCCTCCACACGATCGCTCACCTCTCCCAAAACTGCGGACAACTTCGGATTTGATGTTTGTTCTGCAGCGACCCGGAGCCCTTTCAATAAGGGGAGACCGGCATCCAGTAAATCGGCCAGCTGACGCGTAAAAAGGGCCCGATCCTTTGAAGACACTTTCCCCCGAAACGGAACCGCACCTCCTACAGCTTCCTCCACGTCTAAGGGGAAATAGCCCATGTCCGAAAGCTTTCCAAGTGCGGCCAATCGGTTCTCGGCTTCGAGAACACCCTCCACCGCCTGACCAGGGGCACTTTTAGCGCGATAACGAAAAAGCACTATGGATTCCCCCCGTATACACTCAAAGGATCACGCCCCCTCATTGCCCTTCTTCCAGTGTGGCGCGGAGAACCTCTTCCGTGGTTGTTATCCCTTGGAGGATTTTTTTCCATCCCGATTGCCGAAGCGTGCGCATTCCTCGTTCGATTGCCCGGTCCCGAATGAGGTGAGATGGAATCCGTTCCACCACCAGGGCTCTAATTTCATCGGTAATGGGTAAAATCTCGTAAATGACCGTTCGGCCCTGAAAACCCGTGGATTTACAGATCGAACATCCAACGGATTTATAAATAGTCGGGGGAGGGCCCTCAATTCCGAACTTTTTCATATGGTCCAAAGTGGCGGGGAAGGATTTCCGACAGGCAGGGCAAAGGACCCGAACCAGTCGCTGGGCAATCACACAAACGATGGAAGAGGAAATCAAATAACGCTCCACGCCAATATCTTCCAGTCGAGCCACCGCTCCAGGGGCATCATTGGTGTGCAACGTGGAAAAAACCAGATGCCCCGTCAGCGCCACTCGGATGGCGATTTCGGCGGTTTCCAAATCCCGAACCTCCCCCACCATCATCACGTCCGGATCATGGCGAAGCATCGAACGAAGCCCCTGGGCGAACGTGAGTCCGATGGAAGGCTGAACCTGAACCTGGGTAATTCCTTTCATCTGGTACTCAATGGGGTCCTCAATAGTGATGATTTTACGCTGGGGAGCATTAATCCGGTTCAAGAAAGCGTAAAGGGTTGTGGTTTTCCCGCTACCGGTGGGTCCGGTAAGCAAAATAATACCGTGGGGTTTTTCTAAATATTCTTCCAAAACTCCCAAATGTTCCGAATCAAAACCTAAATGACGAAGGTCCAAGAATTGCCGGCTCGTTAAAAGACGAATTCCCACACTTTCCCCAAAGGGTGTGGGCAAAGTCGACACACGAAGGTCCATATCCTGCCCACCCACGCGAACTTTGATGCGCCCGTCCTGAGGCAACCTTTTTTCCGCAATGGAAAGATCCGCCATGATTTTGACCCGGGAGATCAGTGCGGATTGAAACCGTTTCAATGAATCCGCAATCTTGGCATCGTAAAGGATTCCATCGACCCGGTAACGAACGCGTAGCTCGTCTTCGTAAGGTTCCAGGTGGATGTCTGTGGCACGGTTTTCGTAGGCTTCCAATAAAATCTGGTTCACCACCCGGATCACGGAAGCATCTTGGTTTTCGTCCAAATCGTTGAGCCGAACCTGAGGTTCGATTCTTTTGTCCGCGTCCGATTCAACTAATCGTTCAACAGTTTCGGCCCCAAACCCATAATGCTCTTTAACGGCTTTGGCGATCTCGCCTTCTCCGGCCAGCACGGGAGAGACCTCCCGTCGTAAAACCATGCGAAGTTCGTCACGTCGGACGACATCAGGGGGAAAGGAAAAAGCCACCCGCAGCCTTTCTCCCTCCAGCCCAAGGGGCATGAGCTTATAGTGATTGGCCACTCGGGCGCTCACCAGGCGCAAGACCTGGGGATCAATGGATTCGTCGGATAAATGGATTCGGGTGATCCCCGCGTGACGCACCAACATATCCAGGAGGATGTCTTCCGTTACCACACCCTTGCCCATGAGGAACTCCTGAAAGGATCGTCCGGCTCGATGTTCCGCCAAACCTTCTTCCAAAGTGGGCGCATCGATCACCCCTTCTTCCAACAGAATGGCGCCCAGACGATTAATGTCCACGGGGTTTCCGATGAAAAATTCGGTAGAAGAAACCACGCCGACGCGGTTTCTTTTCTAAGACTTTTTCGTAGGGAGGCAAATAAACTTCCGATTCCGGTGCATCCACGTCCCCCGTAACGATCCGGGGTGTCAGGAATACAAAGAGTTCCGTTTTGACAGTGGTCCGGCTCCGATTGCGAAACGCCATCCCAAGGAGAGGAATCTTCCCTAAAATGGGCACATGGGTATCCGTCACTATTTGCTGGTCTTCAATCAACCCACCGATCACAACCGTCACCCCGTCTTTCACTAAAACATGGGTTTCCACTTCGGACGTCCTCACGATGGGAATGGAACTCCCGTTTTCCGTTGTAATGACGGACTGAACCGAACTGACCTCCGGCCGGATTTTCATGGTTAAAAAACCATCGGACCCGATCGAAGGCGTTACCGCCAACGATACCCCCACCGGTTCAAACTTGACATCCTCTGTCACTATCGGCTGAATGGTCGAACTCCCCGCGTTGACAATATTTCGAGTCAGAATCGGTTCGTTCGTTCCCACGTGAATTTTGGCTTCCCGATTATTGAGCGCCATGATCCGAGGAGAAGAAAGCATCTTCGTTTTTCCCATGGTGTCCAAAAAATTAATGATGGAGGAAAAACTTGCCCCATGGGGCAGTTTTGTAATGTTCACATTTCCCGTGACCCCCTTGGCTTTCACTTGACCGTTGATATCGGGGGTCAGGTCCGTGAGAGGCACCGTAAGAAGATTTTGTGTCACGGAACCAATGATGGGTGACCTCAAGGCGTTGCCGGCGACCCGATTAAAGACGTATTGCCAATTGATCCCCCACTGATAATCGTCGTTTAGAATAATTTGGACGATTTTGGCCTCAATTAAAACCGCCCGATCTCGAACATCAAAAGATTCAATCAAGTGAGCGATTTCCAGGAGGCGCGCGGGGTTGTCAGTGACAACAATGGAGTTGGATCGTTTATCCGCCTGAATGTTTCCGTAGTCCCGACTCACCATCGGGCTTACCTTGGGCATCATCTCCTCCACGGACCCGTGGTTAATGGTGAAAACACGTGTTTGCATGGGGACATCAAATCCCGCAATCATCTGTTCCATTTTTATTAAAACCTCGGAAGTGTCCTCCACGTGAAGCGTGTTTGTTCCTTCGTTTATGGCGATGCTCCCCACTTTGCTGCGAAACGGTTCCAGGAGAACTTTCGCCCGGGCCGCCTCAATGCTTTTAAAGGGAAACACCCGGGTCTCTGTTTTTGACCCAAAAGCTTGGCCATAAACCTTTTCATAGTCCTGGGCTGTAAGGATGGTAATGAGACCTCCCTTTTCAACGTAGGCCAAATCGCGGGTTTCTAAAATAGTTTGCAAGGCATCCCACAAATCCACATCTTTTAGAAAGACCGTCACTCGGCCCATCACATTACGCCCCACAACAATGTTCATTCCACTTTGCCGGGACAGGATTTTCAGAACCTCCACCACATCCATCTCACGCAAGTCCAGCGAAATCGTTTTAGTGGGTCGGGGGGGTGGCGGGGGGGGCAGAGGTGGGGGGGCGGATTCTGTCACCGCAAGGAGGTTGGGTGGATTGGGAGCAGAATCTGGCGGAGAAGAGGGTGCTTCCCCCAGAGGCGCCGCCACGATGGCGGGAAGGATCGCGGGGGCCACACCGCTGGACAACACCGTGTCCGTGGATGATGTTACCGTCGTGTTCAGCACCGGCGATTGGGGAAGGGGCGTATCCGATTCAACCGCCCCCAAAAGAACGGTCCACTCCTCATGGGAATAGGTGGGTTTATCTTCGAAATTGTACTTTTGCGCAACCGAAGCCCACGCCTCATCAACAGGGCTTCGATTGGAGTTGGAACTCTCGATCGCGGGGGTTAATTTAAGTTTATCTAAGATCTCGTTCCATTGGGCTATCGAAACGGTTTCCCCCGGGACGAATCCACGCGAAAGGGTAAGGCTCGCCCAATCTTCTTTAGAAAGCCCAGCCCAAACCAATACCCCACCCATAATGAACGTTCCAATCAGTAAGAGTCGTCTCATAATTCCCCTCGTTCTACAATGTAATGTCAAAATGTTCTCCGTCAGCCGACAGAACAACTTTCCCTGTCTCCACGCTTTCTACCAAGATTCCTTCAATGAGCTGCCCTCGAGTCGCGTAAATGGTCCGTTGGGTTTGTGAGTCCTCAAGAATGGCCTGAGGGTTATCCCCCGCCAAAATACCCACCAACCGAAACCTCGATGCCCTAACACTTAACGGAATGGGAGGTGGTGGCGGAGGCAGATCGGGAACCTTCACTTCCGGAGCGGGTGGCGGGGCAGGAGCCATGTCCCGAAAAATAGCCCGCTGCGTGAGTTGGGAAAAGGTTGGTCGTTGAGGGACGAAGTTTCTCTCGGACTTGGCATGAGGAGGGGTTGCTCTAGGGGGAAGGATCGGATTCAGTGGACGAAAAAAGGCGAAACCACCGTAGAAAACGGTCCCGATCAAGACAAGAGCCATCCCCGCGTTGGCCCAGCGCCATAGGGTGATCGCGTCCAGTTTTTCCCTTCCCCCCCACAGTCTTTTTACCTGTAAAGAACGTGATTTGAACCAAGTTTTCCACTGAAAGTGAAGAGGCGGTCCACTCTTTTTTCTAATGTGTGCCAACAGCCGAGATTCAGGTGATGGCGTCACGAATCCACCCCCATCAATCGCTTTTCTCCCTCCGCCACGTCCATGGCCAGAGCCTGGTCAACCCATTTCATTTCCCGAAGCAAGAGTTCCTCCAGCATCCGCTGGCAGAGGAAGGTCACCCGCCGGGGGTATCCTTGCGTGGCATCAAAAATAACGGAGAGAGCTTCCTCGGTAAAAAGCGTTTGGCCCGGTTTCAACCCCGCTTGGGAGAGGCGGTATCGGACCATTTTTCGTGTTTCCTCCGGATCAAAAGGGTTAATGAGGTATTTCATGTTGACTCGGTCCATGAAATTCCGAATCCGGACAAACCGGGGTAAGGCCTCTAACTGACCTAAAACAACCAATTGGAGCAGTTTGTGTTCGTTGGTTTCAAAGTTTAGGAGTGACCGCAGGACTTCAATCAGATTCAGCGAGAGATTTTGCCCCTCGTCTACCAGGAGGACGGTGGTTTTTCCCTCAACGGCGTGCTTCTGGTAAAGATATGTCTCCAGGGCTTCCAGGCAGTCCATGGTGGAACGCCATACGCCCCCAAGGCGGAACATTTTACAGAGCGCTTCAAGAAATTGAAATTCCGATTGATAAAGGGGATTGAGTATAAGGTGAAATTCAAAATCCGGCTCCCGTGCAAAAGCCTGAATTAAAACCCGACCTAACGTGGTTTTCCCTGTTCCCACATCCCCCAGAATAAGCCCCAATCCCCGCCGCATTCGTATATTGATCTCAAGCCGTTGAAGGGCCGAAAGATGTCCCGGCGACTGATAAAAGAACGCCGGGTCCGGACTAATTGAAAAGGGCTCACGTTTTAGACCAAGCAAGGTGTGGTAACTCATTGGGCGACTCCCAATGGAACAGCCGAACCACCCGGGATTTTTCGACCCGACACCCGTTTTGAATTTAAAAGCGTTTTAATTTGGGAGATCGACTTCCCCATTTTTCGCATTCCCCTCACCCACAGAAGTCGCCGAACAGATTTTTCATCAAAGTAGCGATAACCAGTCGAAGGTCCTCGACCAAATTCCTGGATCAGCCCTTCCTTAAGGTAATACTCCACGGTATAAACCGAATACCCCGACGCCCGAGCCAAATCCTTAAGAAGATAAATCGTCTTCAATCCCACACCACCCTCCAACTCTCCAGTTGGAGAGCAATGGCGATGATAGCAAAATGGTGTTCAAAAACAAATACTCCGATATGTACTTATTTTGTTAGAAGGGTTGCGGTTTAAAGGTTAACAGATTTCTCACCCAGGTTTCTTGTCCTGGGTCAATCCTGGTTTGCGTTCCATCCCGGGCGTATCCGTGTGGATCAAGGGATGTCATCAGATATCAGGGCGCAGGGTTCCCATCGATCACGGCACCTGCTCCAAGGGGGTTACTTGATGCTGTTACCGATCGCCCATCCGACACCCCAAATTCCCACAGGGAGGAACCCCATTCGGGATTAAAACGGGCGATCACCTCCATCTTCACATACCGCGCTGTCCGTTGCCCCACCGGAATTCGATCGAAACCCCCATCTGAAATATAGGGATCCACCAGTTTTGCCCAGGTTCTTCCATCCAAAGAGCATTTAAGCCGATAACTTTTGGCATAGGCCGCTTCCCAGTGAAGAACAACTTCTTTAAATTCCGTTGGAGCCCCTAAATCTATTGTGATCCATTCTCCCCGATCGGGCGCGAGTGCTGTCCAGCGTGTGTAGTTGTTACTGGGGATTAAGGGGGGGTGGACTCCTTCGTCCTGCAGCTTGCGGAAGGCGCCGACGAGGTCGTGGCCA
>JAEURZ010000033.1 GCA_016788905.1 Elusimicrobiota bacterium | reverse complement strand
GAACTTTACCCCTCGATTCGCACCGGGTCCGGTCCACTGCAGCGACTTGTTGGGTGCGAAATACACTGGTGACCCCACAGCCACTCCAAACTAGAGGCTCACCAGAAATCACGTCTTGGCCCGCGCCCCGGAGCCGTCAACCCTGCGGCGGCCGGTAGGCCGCTCTAACTTGGCCCACCACGTTGGATGGTAGCGAGCCGATGAAAACTGGCGAATCTCAATTAATGATCGAAGGCGCCCTAAAAACCGCGCTCTGGAACTATAAACCCAAACCCCAAAACTTGCAAGGCGGAACGCGCTCTAACCCAGCGCGACGCATGTTGCCGAAACCGCGCCCAACATCTATTAGATTGAATTCACTCTGTCTTTGCTTGCACTTCATTGACAGATCACGATAAACTATTACAGAATGTTTAACCTGAGCGAATTACTCAATAGAACACCCCTGCTTCCTCGAGGTTAACCTATGATACACCCAGAAGTTATAGATTTCAACCCCCCATCTATTCAGGTGAACCGGCCAATTGCTGAGTTTCCAAAACCAAAATTGTTGGATCAATTGCGGGAAATAATTCGCCTGAAACATTATTCCATACGCACTGAACAGAGCTATGTGGATTGGGCCAAACGCTACATTTTTTTTCATGGAAAGAAACACCCGAAGGATATGGGGGCCAAAGAAATAGCGGCCTTCCTGACCCACCTGGCGGTGGACAAGAACGTTTCAGCCAGCACACAAAACCAAGCGCTCAACGCCCTTATTTTCCTTTATAAGGAATTATTACGCATCAGCGTGGGAGACATTGGGGACGTGGCACGGGCAAAACTGCCCATTCGCCGGCCAGTGGTGATGTCGAGGGACGAAGTAAAACGAGTGATCGAAAAAATAACAGGCCCACCCAAATTGATGGCGGAACTGCTTTATGGGACAGGGATGAGGCTCATGGAAGCGGTTCGGTTAAGGGTCAAAGATATTGATTTCGAGCTCAATCAGATCATTGTCCGGGATGGGAAAGGCGCCAAAGACCGGGTGACCATGCTCCCCCAAAAATTACGGCCCGTTTTGGAGCGGCATCTGACTGAAGTGAAAGCGATTCATGGACGAGATTTGGCGGCTGGCTACGGCCGAGTTTTTTTGCCCTATGCCCTGGCGGAAAAATATCCAAGCGCAAACAAAGAATGGGGTTGGCAATATGTGTTCCCCGCCCGAAGCATTTCAAAAGACCCCCGAAGTGGGAACATGGCGCGGCATCATATCCATGAAACAGCGCTCCAAACCGCTATGAAAAAGGCGGTTCGGGCCGCTAATCTAACAAAACCGGCCAGTGTTCATACACTTCGTCATAGTTTCGCCACCCATCTTTTAGAAGCGGGTTACGACATCCGCACCGTTCAAGAACTTTTGGGCCACAAAGACGTCAGTACCACCATGATTTACACCCACGTGTTGAAACAAGGCGCCGGGGCCGTTCGCAGTCCGGTAGATTTTTAGAATCCATTGAAAATATCCCAAGAGATTGAGTTTCCGGTCCTGGCCCAGCTCCCCGCCACCGAACGGAACCGCTTCATTCAAACGTGTCCTCGAAAACAATTGACCAGGGGCACCGCCCTCTTCCATGAAGGAGATCCCCCACGGGCCGCCTACCTTGTGGCATCGGGACTGTTAAAAGCGGTGAAATATACGCCTCGTTCCATCGTCTCCGCCATGGATCTCATCTTTCCCGGCCGCCTGTGCGGTGTTATCGCGCTTTTAGACAAACGTCCTTACCCCTTGACCGTGGTGGCCCTTCAAAACTCAGAAGTTCTAGCGATGTCGGCATCTTCATTCGATTCACTGATGCGGGCCCACAGCGCCTTTGCTCAAAGTGTCCACCAAGAGATGGGGGATCACCTTCGCCACGCCCAAACCATGCGGGCTATGGCGACGGAACCCGTGGAACGCCGGGTGGCTCACCTCTTATCCCTTCTCTTGCCGGAAACTGGCGCGGAAGTACGCCTCCGCCGGGAAGACATCGCCGAACTGGTGGGTTGTATCCCCGAAACCGCCATTCGTGTTCTCGCCGACTTCAACCGACGAGGGATTCTCCGCACCGGCTGGAAACGCATCACGTTGATGGACCGTTCCTCCCTTGAAAAGTTCACCGTTTCTCATCGACTAACAAAATCAACCCGCCGATGAGATGGGAAGGACCCCCTTGAACATCGTTAACATCCATTTGATCGATATGTCCTAAAGCCGACCAAGTTAAAGTCGCGCTTTATAGTGGTCGGCGGGCCATTAAACCTGCGCAAGCGCATACTTTTCCCCTGCCGGTAACCCTAAAATAAAATCCCTTTCGGATGAAAACAATTGATGTCTTTTCAAAATATTCGCGAAGGGGCAATATTTTCGAGCAAAGGAGCTCAGTTCAATGACCAACGAACGGAAACCTCTCGGCATTTCGCCCTGGTGGAGACACGGGGCCATCCTCACGGTCATCATTGGAATCAGTGGGCTCATTTTCATGGGAAGGACCACCTACACCGGCGCCCCCCCCTATTTTGACGCGATCACAACCGAGGGGCAGACCCTCTTCACCGCCAAGGACATTGTGGTCGGCCAAGACGTTTTCCAAAAATATGGGCTCATGGATTACGGGTCCTTTTTTGGCCATGGTGGCTACCGCGGTCCTGATTTTTCAGCCGAGGCCCTACACAAACTGACGCTCGGCCTACGCGACGTTTACGCCCAGGAGAAGGGAGCCCCCCAATTTGCTTCCCTTTCTGAAACCGATCAAGCAATCGTGGCGGATCGCGTTATTAAGGAACTCAAAACCAACCGATACGATGAAACCACGGGCGCGGTCACCATCACTCCCGCCTACGCCCAATCTTTTGAACTCTTGGTCAATAACACGAACGCTGTTTTCAAGGAGGGGGGCAAAGACATTCCCCTCCCCGCCAACTACATTCCGGACGCCATGGACCGACGCAATCTAACAGCGTTTTTTGCCTGGGGCGCCTGGTCCGCCGTCACTCCGCGTCCTGGGAAAGAGTATTCCTACACCAACAATTGGCCGCCGGACGAACAAGCCGGAAACCGTCCGTCCTTAGCGGTCATTCTGTGGAGCGCCCTGAGCGTGATTTCACTTTTGGGCGCGCTCGGGCTCGTGCTCATGTTTTTTGGACGGTTTGACTATTTGGGCTGGGGCAGTGAAAAAATGCCCTTGGAAAAAATTCCCGCGATAGAAGACATCACCATCACGCCCAGCCAACGGGCCACATACAACTTTTTTCTCGTTGTCGCTCTTTTGTTTGTGTTCCAAACACTCATGGGAGTTTTGACGGCCCATTACTTTGTTGAAGGCGCTGGCTTGTATGGGTTTGATATTCGCGGAATTCTTCCCCTGACGATTACGCGCAGTTGGCATCTTCAACTTTCCATCTTCTGGATCGCCACGGCCTGGTTGGCGGCGGGGATCTTCGTTGGTCCCATGGTGTCCAAAACCGAGCCCAAAGGTCAGGCGGCCCTGGTCCACGTTCTCTTCGGTGCGGTGGTGCTGGTCGCCGTGGGAAGCATCGTGGGTGAGTGGTTGGGCATTAAAGGGTTGCTTGGCAAAGCCTGGTTTTGGCTGGGCCATCAGGGATGGGAATATTTGGAACTGGGCCGGCTCTGGCAAATGCTCCTCACCGTGGGGATGGCGCTTTGGGCGGTCATCGTTTTCCGCGCGGTCAAGCCCACACTGAAGGGGGAAGACCGCGGGGGGATGCCTTACCTGTTGATGTATTCCATTATCGCGATTCCCATCATGTATTCGTTCGGAATGCTGTATAAACCGGGCACCAACTTCGCGGTGGCCGATTTTTGGCGCTGGTGGATTGTGCATCTGTGGGTGGAAGGATTCTTTGAACTGTTCACAACAATTGTCGTGGCCCACATCTTTGTCATTCTAGGCCTGGCCCCCAAAGAAGCGGCGCTCCGAGTGGTTTACCTCGACATCATTCTGTATCTTGGCAGCGGGATGATTGGGACAGCGCACCATTACTATTGGACAGCCCAACCCGCCATTAATTTGGCGCTGGGATCCGTGTTTAGCGCCATGGAAGTGGTTCCGCTCTGCCTGCTCACGCTTGAAGCGTGGAACTTTATTAAGCTTCGGCAAAACAAGAGCATCTTTGCGGTCACACCCCAAGAATTTCCTCACAAGTGGACCGTCATGTTCCTCATGGCCGTGGGTTTTTGGAACTTCCTGGGCGCGGGCGTTTTCGGGTTTCTGATCAATCTTCCCATCGTGAGTTATTACGAACACGCCACCTACTTAACGTCCAACCACGGTCACGGCGCCCTGATGGGTGTGTATGGAAACCTAGCGATTGCGGCGCTGGCGTTTTGTTGCCGGCTGATTGTGGTCCCCCATCGCTGGAACGACAAACTCTGGGGGATCTCTTTCTGGTCCCTCAACATCGGCCTGCTGTTGATGCTGGCGCTCAACATTTTTCCCGCGGGTATTTATCAACTGGTCCAGAGCATCCAACACGGGTTCTGGTATGCGCGAAGTGAGGCCGTCATCCAATCGTCCTTCTTCCAAATCACCACGTGGGCCCGGGTCTTGGGCGACATGGTCTTCGTGATCGGGGGAACCATCCCCATCGCTTACTTCATGGTCACACGTTTGTTTTCGCTCCGCACCGCGAAATAGGAAGAAACCGACCACTCAATAGCCGAAGGCGGGTCTCCTGCGTCGCTAATGTCTTGGCCCGCAAAACCTGGGAGGGGTCCACTTTCCTCTCCCAGGGAAACGTGGGAACGGTCAGGTTTTCTCGTGGGTTAAATTCGTTTACCTGGTCCACCGCATCCACATTCCCACCGCCCGTTTAACAACGGGGATCAGATGTGATTTCATTTTCGATCCCGCCACCCGCTTGAGGGGCTCCGTATAACGGATCGATTCAAAAGAACCGCCAGTGCGCGTGCGGCCAGCGGTTTTGAATTAACCCGGAATCCCCAGTTGAGCGCGAGGGCCGGCTAGGCTCAGAGAGCCTGGCACCTGAGGCAGCAGAGCCGCTTATGCGAGACGAAAAAAGCGGGCTTCTTTACGAACAAAAAAGTGCAGGTCGTAGGCCGCTCCCACGCGGCACTTCCGCTAGCGCGGTCGCGGACACTACGGACAAACTTTTTTGGGAAGGAAATAGGCCCGATTTTTTTTGTCGAACCCCGTGATTCAACTGAGGATTTCGGGTTAATTATTGTCGTTCAACGACCAATCGTAATCGGTGAATTCGATCTTCACCGCGCTCGTTAATATTTCGCGCCGCGCCGGCTCGGGGAAATAGGGAGCGACGAAAGCCGTAACACTTCCCGATTTATTGACGAAATCCTCTTTGAACCATTCAAAGATGGGGGAAAGGAAAAGAACGCCGTCTTCCCACCGGTTTTTTTGCCGCTGGGAGATGAACAGGCGCCCTTGCTCCTCCAACTGCGCGTCCAATCGGTCGGCCACGTATGGTTCTCCGCGCAAGGGCGGGCACCCCTTTGCCGCGCACACTAAGGCAAAATGAGCTCTTGGGTCCGGGTATTCCTTCCGGATGATCTTGTGCTCGAGTTCAGCCAGGGTGATCATCCGCCCAAAGAGGGGGACCACGGGTTGGTCCCAGGGCCCTCTACGGATACTTCCGATCTTCTTAATGCTCCTGACCGGGTAATGATGGATGATCAATCGAAGAGTCTGAGCGTTGTATAAATTAATCAGGAAGGATAAGCGGTCCTTTTCGGGCCAACGGCGGAATTCGGTTTCCGGCACCGCAGAAAGGGAATTCGCGTAGGAATCCAACTCTTTTGGGTTCGCCTTCAGGCCGGCGTAATCCACGCGAGCGTCCCGAACAAAACGGCTTAAGACCCGCTCCAAAGTCCCATGACTCTGGTCAAAATCGGCCGCGGCCGCAGGCGTGACAACGATTGTCGCCCACAGGATCGCCACAATCATCAATTTTATGTATCTCATAGAAGTTCTCCTCATGTCATTTATTATGGGGGACGTACTCAGTTTATCAGTTTACTTGACATAGCGTCGAGCATTGAATAGCATCCAATCATGCCACGTCAACCCCGATTGGTGGTCCCAGGCGGCCTTTATCACGTTATGGCCCGAGGCATTGAACGTCGAACCCTATTTATTGATCCCATCGAATATCGCGAGTTTATCGACCGTCTTGATCAATCATTAAACGACTCCGGGTGCCTTTGTTTTGCCTGGGTTTTGATGCCGAACCATTTCCACCTCTTGGTCCAAGTGGGCAAAGAGGGCACGCCTCCGCTCATGCGTCAGTTGATGACGGGCTATGCGGTATTCTTTAACAGAAGACATCGCCGAGCTGGACACCTCTTTGAGAACCGATACAAAGCCATTCTCTGCGAAAAAGAGACCTACCTGATGGAATTAATTCGCTACATTCATTTGAACCCCCTTCGTGGAAAGATCGTTGAATCGTTGGAAGCTCTCGAGAATTTTCCATGGAGTGGCCATCGCGCTCTTCTGGGTTTAGAAACAAGGGCATTCCAACGCGTGCATGATGTTTGGTCGCAGTTTGGCAGGCATCAGAAAAAAGCCCAAATCGCCTACCGCGGTTTTATTTCGGAAGGGGCGGGGACTGGCCAACGGGCTGATTTGATGGGAGGGGGATTGTTACGAAGCTTGGGTCGGTCGCCAGGGAATTGGGCTGGCCTGAAAAAAGAAGATCTCCAGGCTTCCGATGAACGAATTTTGGGAAGCGGATGTTTTGTGGAAACAGTGCTCAAGAAAATTGAAAAGAGAGCGGCTCCCAGCCCCATTAAAAACATTTCAGTGACAGATTTATTGGATCGGGTGGCCGCATTGCATAACCTTTCAAGGAAAGACCTAACACAGAAAGGACGCAGGGGCCCGGTCTCCCAGGCAAAGGCGGTCCTCATTTATTTGGGGACCCATTACAAAGGGCAAACCTGTCAATTCATGGGGCAGATGACAGCAATGACCGTTCAATCCGCATCCATCGCCAAAATTCGAGGGGAGACCCTCGTCCAGAAAAATCACGAACTACGTAAACTGATAAACTGAGTACGTCCCCATATTGTTTGGTCAGCTTGTTTTTGTTCGGCGGGCCACCATGTAATAGAGGACTGGTACAGCCATTCGGGAGAGAACGGTCGAAGCGATTTCACCGGCCATGAGAGCAACGGCCAAACCCTGGAAGATGGGGTCAAACAGAATGACTCCCGCCCCCGCCACCACGGCTGCCGCGGTCAACAACATGGGGCGAAACCTCACCGCACCTGCGTCAATCACGGCCTCTTTCAGGGGCATCCCTTCAGCCAATCGCAAATGGATGAAATCCACCAGAATAATGGAGTTCCGGACCACAATTCCCGCCCCCGCGATAAATCCAATCATACTGGTCGCGGTAAAGAAAGCCCCCAAACCCCAGTGCGCGGGGAGAATACCCACAAGCGTGAGAGGGATCGGAACCATCACCACCAACGGGATGGTAAAAGATTTAAACCATCCCACCACCAGCACATAAATCAACACCAGGGCGAACGCAAACGCTAATCCCAAATCACGAAAGACCTCATAGGTGATTTGCCATTCCCCATCCCACTTCAGCGCGCGCTCTAAAGAATTTCGAGGGGAAGAGGCGAAATATTCTTTCACATCATACCCGGATTTTTCCGCCAAATCTGTAATTTTTTTCCGGAGATCCAGAATCGCGTAGACGGGGCTTTCCTGTTTCCCCGCCACATCCGCAATCACGTAGCTCACCCGCTGCAGGTTCTTGTGATAAATAGGAGGATCCTGGTCCACCCGTTCTCGGCTGGTGAGTTTCGCTAAGGGGATCAATGTCCCGTTCCGCGAAAGAAGATTAATTTTACCCAGGGCATCCAATCCCTTTCGATCTTTTGACGAAAGCCGCAAACGGATTTCCACCGGGTCCTTATCCACTCCCGTGGAGGCGAGCCCCAACGTTTGCCCCCCCAACGCCAAACTCGTCGTCTGGGCAATGTGCTGGGCGGAAAGGCCGTTCAAGGTGACTTTTTCTCGGTCCACCCGAATCAAGTCTAACGGTTCCACCGATGGGACATACGTGTCCACGTCCACGATATCCTCCGCCGTGCGCAAAAAGTTTTGCAGTGTCCGCGCAAAAGCGTCACGCGCGGCATTGTCGGGGCCATACACTTCAAAAACAAGCGTCGAAAGCACCGGCGGCCCCGGTGGAATCTCCGCCACTTGAACACGCGCGTTGTAACGGTCGGCAATGGCCTGGACCACAGGTCGAAGAGAGGCGGCCACCGCGTGGCTCTGCCGTTTTCGGTCTTTCTTGTCCAAAAGATTCACGGCCAGGTCCGCCTGGTTCGGCCGTTGCCGCAGGAAATAATGCCGCACCAACCCGTTGAAATTGTAAGGGGCGGCCGTTCCCACATAGTTCGTGATCCGCTCCACTTCCGGAGCCTGGGCGAACAGCGCTTGGCTTATTTCATCAGCGGCCTTTTGAGTTCGGTCGTGCCCCGTCCCTTCGGGAAGGGTCAACACCACTTCAAACTCATTTTTATTATCGAACGGGAGCATCTTCATGGTGACTTTCTTAAAATACACCAACGACACCGCCGCCAACAACAACACCACCGTCCCTCCCAAATACAGCCAACGGGAGAAGGTGTGGGTCAGAAGCCGTCCCATGAACCGGCGATACATCCGGTCCAACCAAGATTCTTCCCCATGCCCCACCCCTTCTTTAGGCTTCCATATCCTCAGAACGTGGGTAAACGCCCACGGGGAAATGATGAAAGCAATCCCCAGGGAAAAAAGCATCGCCACACTGGCTCCGACGGGGATCGGCCGCATGTAGGGCCCCATTAGTCCCGACACAAACGCCATGGGCAGGATGGCCGCGATCACGGCCCAGGTGGCCAAAATAGTGGGGTTTCCCACCTCGGCCACGGCGTCCACGGCCAGTTGTCGCAGCGAACGGCCGTCCCTCATGGCGAAATGCCGGTGTATGTTTTCCACCACCACAATAGCGTCGTCCACTAAAATGCCTATGGAAAAGATGAGGGCAAAAAGCGTGATGCGGTTCAGCGTGTATCCCAACAAAGAGTAAACGAGCAGGGTCAACGCCAACGTCACCGGAATGGCCACCAGCACCACCAACGCTTCCCGCACACCCAGGAAAAACGCGATCAAGAGCGTCACCGATAGGGTGGCCAAAGCCATGTGATATAAAAGTTCATCGGATTTTTCTTTTGCCGTTTCCCCGTAATTCCGCGTCACGGAGACTTTCGTCTCTTTTTTCAAAAGGCTGGGGCGCACAGCGTCAATTCTTCCCATGACTTCCCGGGCGACCTCCGTGGCGTTTTGGCCACGTCGTTTGGACACCGCCAAGGTCACGGCCTCCCGCGGCTTTCCTTCCCTCGTCCATTCCTTAACGGAGCGGTCCTCCTCGTCTGGCCCATCCGTAATGGTGGCCACGTCCGCCAGGGTCACCGCCCGACCGGAAGAAACCCCCACGACAATTTTCCGCAAATCGTCCGCCGATCGGATGAGCGCATCCGTTTCCACCGCCACCGCGCGATCGCCTTGGGCTGATGTTCCAGCCGGAAGACGGGTGTTCGCGGCCTGCACGGTTCCCGCGAGCTCCAAGGGAGTCAACCGATGGCGGGTCAGGGCCGCCGGATCAAAATGAATGAGAAATTGGCGTCGACGACCACCTATAATTTCAGTTGCGGAAACGCCCGGAACCGCGCTGATTTCTTCCCGTAAAGCCGCGGCTTGGGTCCGGAGGGAAAAACCGTCTTGGCCCTCCCCCGTTAAGTTGAGCGCCAAAATAGGAACGTCATCAATCGATCGGGGTTTGACAAGAGGTTGCGTCGCCCCCGGCGGGAGAAAATCCATGTTGGCGAAAGTCTTTGTGTACACCCGCGTCATGGCTTCTTCAGGATTTGTCCCCACTTTAAAGCGGAGTATAAACATCGCCAAACCTGGCTCAGAGGTGGAATAGACATATTCCACGTCTGGAATTTCCCAAAATTTCCGTTCACCCACATGGGTCAAACGGTCTTCCACTTCGCGAGCGCTGGCTCCCGGGTATCCCACAAACACATCAAACATGGGAACATTGATTTGGGGTTCCTCTTCTCGGGGTAGGCTCACGGTAGCGAAAAGTCCCAGGAGCAAACTGGCCAGGACAAAGAGCAAGGTAAGTTTTGAAGCGATAAAAGTTTCCGCCAGCCGGCCTGCCAAACCGAGCGCGTGTGGTTTCTCTGGTGGGGTGGGGTTTGTCATCGTGGTTTCTCCAATGCAGCGGAAAGGGCGCCGAGGGCTCCCTCATCCAAAATCCCCGCCGCGGCCAAGGTTTTGGCCCGTTGAATATGCAGTTGAGCCAAGGTTTCTAATCGAAGGGACTCCGCCCGGGCCAAGGCTTCCTCCGCTCGAAGAACGTCCAGAATACTTTGCCGCCCTTCACGGTACAAGGGTCGAAAAAGATCCAAGGATTTCCGGGCCTGCTCGGCGGTCCCTTCCAAGAGGGGGAGGGCGTCCCGAGCCCCTTCGTAACGACGAAGGGCTTGAAGAATTTCGATCTGGACTTTCTCTTCCAAAGCCTCCTGCTGTTGCCGTCCGGCCCGGAACGCCGCGGCCGCCTTTTTTCGCCGTGCGGTGTACGCTGGATCCCCCAACGCCCACCGAGCGCGAACCATGAGCAATCGGCTTGACGGGTTGGACGAAAAATTTTCGGTGTTGGTCTCGGCCTGAGCCATGGCATCCACCCGGGGAAGGATGGTGGACTTTTCTTGAAATAAAGCCACTTCCGATTGTTGGACCTGCAGACGGGCCGAACGAAGGTCCGATCGGTTCTGCCGGGCCATCCCGCGCAGTTCATTTTCGGAAGGGAGGGCAGGCCCCCCCGCCCGCAAAGTTCCTCGAAGTTGAAATCCCGCGGGAGAAAGCCCCACGAGAATAGCCAACGAATCCCGACCGGCCTCCGCCATTTTGTCGGCTTGAACGCGCCAGGCTTGGAGCCCAGAGAGGACAGCCTGTGCCGCAAAAAAATCGGACCCCAAAACCAACCCCTTAGCGCGAAGTCGCTCCGCGCTCTGAATCTCTTCCTGGGATGCCCGAATCCGTTCGTCCAACATGTTTCGTAATTCTTGGGCCTGAAGGGTTTGAAGACCCGCCTCCAAGACCCCTAATCGCATGTCTTGTCGCGCCCCAGTGGCCGCACTTTCCGCCTGGGATAGCCCTAACTCCGCCATCTTTTGTGCACTTTGAATTTCAAATCCCGTGAAAAGTGGAACCCCCACTTGAAGATAACTTTTGAAATTCGTCACATACCCCGGGTGGTTTAAGGTTCCAATATCAAAATTAGCTTGGCCGAAATTCCGCTGGTCCAATAACGATCCAAAAGCATACACAGGGCTGTCCCCCCGGGTAAAACTCGATCCCGCTTCAAACCGTGGAAACCGGGACGCCTGAACTTCGGACCGTTCCCGGCGCGCCCGCTCCACCTGGGCATCCGCCGCCTGAAGACCAGGGTTCCGTGCCACCGCGCGCCGAACGGCCTCGACCAACGTGAATTGTTCCACCGCCCCCAGCGGGAATGCCAGGAGTGCCATCAGGGCCAGCAATCGAATACGCATGGAAAGTAAAATCAAACCGTTGTCTTGGGGGTGCTGCATTTCCGCAAGATGGTCATCAGAGGACACCAATTCGTAAAAGCCGATTGCAATAGATTCAATCCCACGAAAGCCGTAAAAAAGAGCCATTTGGGACTGTGCGTATAAGCCAACCCCAAACTCAACAAAACAAAAAAACCAGCCACGCCACGCAAAGTCCGTTCAATATTCATTTTTGATCCTCCTCATTTCATAATCGTCTCTCGTTCGCTTACCTACACCCACTTCCGGGCCCCATGAATTAGAGCCAAAATTTCAACCCGATCGTTCCGAAGTCCATACGAGAGCAGGAGAGGCGTCCCAGGGACAACCATCTCCCGGGTTCCCTTCACACGTCCCGGCCGCCCCATCTCGGGATGAAGAAGAAGTGACGCCACAGATTTTTCGATCACCTGGACCACGGAAGGAACAGCCGTCGGCTTCTCACAAGCGGCGCAATCCAACGCGCTACTTAAATCCCCCACTGCCTGCCGGGTCCAAAATATTTTCACAGCCGCTTTTTCTGAAGAACAGACGCCACATCCGCCCCCGAAACAAATTGCCCTTTCTCCGCCTGCCCCCCAGCGGCACGAATATGCCCCATTTGCCACCGTCGCAACTCAATGTAGTGGTCCACCGCCTCGTTCAACACATAACTTCGATCCCGGTCCGCCGCCAAAGCAATAGCGTCCAAGGATTTGGTTTTCTGAGAATCCATCCGAAAAGTAACGGTGTGTTTAGGCATAAAGTTTTGTAGCCCGTATATAATACATCGTATTACAATAAACTGCAATGCATTATAATAAGGTGTCTCTTTGTGTCTGTTTAGCTCCAGGGGGTGATCGACGGGGAACATAATTTTTGAATTAAAATTTCCCAGGCCATAAAAACTGT
>JAEURZ010000032.1 GCA_016788905.1 Elusimicrobiota bacterium | reverse complement strand
GGGATTGAGAAGTCGTTGGCCGTTCGGCAAGGCATCGAAAAGGTGATTTACGGAAAGGACAACATCACGGTCCGCTTCCGCTGGGGCATCTCCAGCGACGGAAAAGAGGCGACGGGATCGTCTCCATCCGTTTCCGCGCCCGGCCTCTCCGCCCCGCCCGCCGTTTGCCCTCCCGAAAATGAAAGAAGGCCCACCCCCGGTTTGGGAACGGACCCTCATTTTCAGTTCGCTACGGAAAAAATGTGGAGCTGAAGGGGATCGAACCCTCGACCTCGTCGTTGCGAACGACGCGCTCTCCCAGCTGAGCTACAGCCCCATGCTAATGGCAATGATGCCGAATCATTATATCACAACTCCCCGCAACTCCTGACGAAGCGTCGCGTCCCCGTTTCAACTATTTAAAAAATGCGCTAAAAAGACCCTATGCGCCACTCCAAAGGGGCCCGAACCCTCCGCAAGATAGGCTTCCTAATCCTGAGTGGCCTTTTAACCCGGAATCTTCAGTTGGGCGCGAGGACCGAGACGGAAAAGACGGGCTTTTTTACGAACAAAAAAGTGCAGGTCGTAGCGGGGACTACGGACAAACTTTTTTGTGAAGGAAAAAGGTCCGGATTTTTCGTTGAATTCCGCGATCCAACTGAAGATTTCGGGTTCACATCCTCAGCCGTCGCTTTTCCTGCCGAAGCGGAGTTTATCCCCCCACGGAATTACTTCGCCACCGTCCAGAAAGAACTCAAAAATGCCAAATCTTCCATCGCCCTGTCCCTGTATCTATTCACTTTGCGTCCCCAACAACACGATTCCCCGGTGCTTCAACTGGCGGAATCGCTCCGGAAAGCCCACGAAGCGGGGATCCGGGTGGAAGTATGGCTCGATCAAAACATTCAATTTGTTGAGGAGGAAGGGTCCAACATAGATTTAGCGGAAGGGAAAAATGCCGCGGCTTACGCGTTTTTGAAAGCTCAAGGGATTCCCGTCTATTTTGATAACCCGGCGACATACAATCATTCCAAAGTGTTGGTCATCGATGAGGAAACCATCATCCTGGGTTCGTCGAACTGGACCAACGCCGCGCTGACCCACAACGAAGAAGCAAACGCGCTCATCCGCTCAAAACCCATCGCTAAAGAGATCTTGTCACAGATCCGGTCTATTCCCAAAGCCGACCCACTTCCCAATGTTGAGGACACCGGCGTCGATATCCCAGCCGAATTTCTCTTAAACAGGAACTACTTAGGTCGGATGGCGGGCGGCGACGAACGAACGTTGGACACCTACCTTTACCTGCTCCGAGAGCAATCCCTCTTCCCCGAAAACATTCCTTTCAGGCTCGGCTACGACCCGCTGGCGGAATCCCTGGGAATTCTCGACCAAGAAAACAGTATTCGCCGAAGCCAAATCAACAGAATATTGACCAAACTTCAGAACCGGTACGGACTCATCCGATTCGAACCTTCACGGGGAACAGACGCCCTCATCACGCTCATACCTCTGAACGCCGAACGTTCGGCCCGGATCCCGCTAACCTATTGGACCCAAGGATGGCCGCAACGACTCCAGCTCCCAGGAAAAACATTCTTTCTCATGGGCCAATACGAATCGGCCAATTCGCCGCTCCGCCCCCGCTGGTCGGCCGCACGGAAAACCATGGCCCGCCGCTACCATTTGCGTCCAGGAACCATTTCGAAGGGGGTAACAGAGCTCCGCCGCCATAACCTGGTAGAGGTGGATTATTCTCCCAACGTTCCCGGGAAAGGGTTTCGTCGAGCCTCCATCTACACCCCCAACACCCTTTATGACCCCGCCAAACTTGACCAGGCCCTGAAAGAATTAAAAGATAAACACGGTGAAGAAAAGTTTACCCGTGCCCAAGCCGCCGCCACCCTGGTCTACGAGGACAAGGACATAAACGCCATCAAAGCCCTTATTTCACTCGAAGACCAATACGGTAAAGAGCGCATCGCCGAGAGCCTCAAAATTATTGGAAAAAAGAATCCCGACAACCCTTACCGCTCCATTGCCTACTTGATCGGCATCATTAAAAATTTGAGATAGGCGGCCCCGCCTACCCCTGTTCTTATTTTATCGAATGGAGGCCGATCTTATTCCCATCGGGATCCACCACCAGGGCAATAAAGCCGTGTTCACCGATGGCCATCTTTTGCTTAAAAATCTTCCCGCCGTTTTGGGCCGAACGGGAAGCCTCTTCAGCGCAATCGTTACAATTAAAATAGACGAGGGTGCTGTTTCCACCGGAAGGAACGCCCGCCATTTTCACCAACGCCCCACCGGCTCCTGCCAATCCCATTGTCATGGGAAACGTCCACATCTCAAGGTCTGGGCTTTTCAGTGGATCCAGTTTAGTCTTAAAGACCGTTTCATAAAAGGACTTCGCGCGAACCATGTCCTGAACATAGATCTCAAACCACCCCACAGGATTGTGTGCCATTGTTCCTCCTCACGTTTAGTGTGTCTTTTCAATGACCGAAAATAAAATTTTCAGATTCAATTTCCCTCAGGCCACGGAGGGATAATCCGTGTATCCCTTCTCTTTTCCCCCATAGAATGTGGCAGGGTCCGGCGCGTTCAACGGAACGCTTTCCAAGGCGCGCCGGGGCAAATCCGAATTGGCCAGAAACGCCCGCCCAAACGCGACCAAGTCCGCCCCCCCTTCCGCTAAGACCTTTTCAGCCCGCTCAAAGTTGTAGTCACCACAAACGATCAGGGATCGTTTAAACAAAGGCCGGAAGAGAGCCGTGGGAACAACCCGCCCCCCATGCCGAACATCGGCGTCATTCCCTTCGATCAAGTGGACGTAAACCACACCACGTTTGTCCAGTTCTTGAATCACATGGGAAAAGGTTTGTTCAGGATTGGAATCAGCCATATCATTAAAACTGCCGCTGGGAGAAAGCCGCACACCCACTCGATCCTTCCCCCACACACCAATAACAGCGTCCACGATCTCCATCAAAAACCGCGCCCGATTTTCCACCGATCCGCCATAGTCGTCGGTGCGCTTGTTCACCCCATCCCGAAGGAACTGGTCGGGCAGATACCCGTTGGCCCCGTGAACCTCCACCCCGTCAAACCCCGCTGCCAAAGCGTTCTGGGCCCCCAATCGATAGAGCTCAACCAATCCGGGGATTTCCGCCCGATCCAACGCCCGTGGGGCTTCGAAAGGCTTCGTCCCAGCCGGTGTAGACACCTCCCCACGGGGAGCGACCGCCGAGGAGGAAACCGGCTTCTCCCCGTTTAACCATAGGGAATGGGACACCCGTCCGACATGCCACAGTTGAAGAAAGATCCGCCCCTCCGCCTGATGAACCGCGTCCGTGATCTTTCGCCACCCCGCCACCTGTTCCGCCGAATAAATTCCCGGCGTGTTTGGATAGCCCACCCCCAGGGGAGAAACTTGGGTCGCCTCCGACACAATGAGCCCCGCCGTGGAACGTTGCGCGTAATAGGCCGCGTTCAAGTCCGTAGGAACATGATTCTCCCCCGCCCGACAACGGGTCATGGGCGCCATCACAAAGCGGTTTTTCAATGTCAGGGGACCAAGTGCGATTTCTTGTGACAAAAGATTCTTTAATTCGATAGGCATGGAGAACTCTCCTGGGAAAAAGGGTTGCTTTACTCTATTAACGCTTGCTTCGTTAATAAGTTCCCTCATTCATTTGGTTTCTTCGGGAGAACCGACTCATCCACCCAGAGTTCATGAGCCAGATTCACAGATCCCCCTGGGACTTCCTGCGTCTCGTCCCGTTGCCAAGAATGGCCCTTGCCAATTATTTAAAATATGGCATTATTCATTTGAAGCAAGGTATGACGACCGTGGAGGCCCCAATGGTTGATTCGACCCATCCCGAGAAGTTTTCGTTCTTGCGTTGGTTTCTTGTTACCAGTTTCATTATTCCGGCTATAACAACACCGGGATGGGCGTTCAATTATACCCAGGATATATCCATCGACAAGCCCGGCTTGATCCGCTGCTTTTTACCAACAGAGACATCAGACAACTATCGCGCGCGCGAAGAGCTCCGATTATTTTCCCCGGAAGGTCAAGAAATTCCCTATTTATTTGAATCCCCTGACTTCACACCGATCAGCCTTTTAAAAATGATCCCAACAACTTCAATGAAAACTCAAATTCTAGAAGATAAAACGATCGTCACTTTTACAGCACCCGATTCATTCCCTGTTTCAGGGTTTTCTATATACACCGGGGTTCAGGAAAAGAAAATTTATTCCATCGATCGAACCAGCGATGGGCAAACCTGGGACACGCTCGTTCCCCCATCCCAAATGAGCTCATCGGCCCGGATTCGAATGGCGACTCCTCCACCGGGAACGACTTTTCGGTTGACCTTAGATGATTCGATGACGCCCCCATCCTCTCGAGTTAATGTGCAATGGGTTCAAGCCCCGTCCTCTGCACCAACAATGGGGAAAGAGGAAATCCCTTTTAAAAGGACCGGGACATCCGATTTCGGAGATCGCTTTGAACTCACCGCTCCGCGACGAAACATCTACGCAGCCGAAGTTGCTGTTTATGTTGACGACATGACGAATATTGATCTGAACAATATTCGTCAAACAACTGTCAATCTCCCTTCCAACGAAGAAAGGCCGGTGTATTCCCACATGACCGCCATCGCCCAAATGGTTGCCCCGGGGAAAGGACAACCCCCTTATTTGATGGTCAGCATGGGGGTCGCGGGGAATGACACCAATTCGGTGCTCTATCTGAAATCACACAATGGCGCCCCCATTCGGGTCCGTCGAATGGAAGCATGTGTAATGCCTCTCAGCATCCTCTTTCAGGCCCAAATGCCGGGAGATTACAAGCTCCGGTTTGGAATTGATGGTCCGGCCACAGACCCCGTGCTGATTTACGGATCCGACCCCATCAATGCGCTGCGCCAACGTCGGAATGAATCCGAGATTCGTCTCGCCTCAATGGGGCCGATCCAAACCCACAAGGTCGTTGCTGAAGCCAAACAAAGCACCGGCTGGGACCCGCTTTCTTCTAATTTTAATCCTGAGGGTTTTTCGCATCGAGAAACGATTCGGGTTCTTCAATCCGGAATTCAATCCGCTGACATTCCGGCGAATATTTTCGGTGTTTCTCATACGGGAGACGATTGGCGTCTCACCTCTTTTGGGAGGGAGATTCCTTTCTTGATCCGCCCGCGCAGCGGGCAAACAATCATCAAAACGAGTTTTAAAAAAATCCCTTCTGTCCAAGACAAAGCCCGCTGGGTTCTGGAGGGAACGTTTGATCAAGTGCCCTCGATCACGATCCGTTTTGATGTCAAAGGACTTTCCGAACCGACCCGAGCCCGTTTAATTTCACCATCACCAATGGGGGAGAAAGTTATTCTTGAAACCCCATGGAGATTCGACGAATACCGCTACACGAAATTCATGTCCGAATCTGGGAAGACCTTTCCCGTCAAAAGAGAAGAATGGGCAACCATGCTGCTTATTGGATCCAACGGTGTTCCTGTGACGGGAAACCGCCTTATCCTCGAGGTTGATGATCCTTCATTTTCCCTTCCCGAACCAACAGTCAGTGGAATAACTCATAAAATAATTTTCAAAGCGACCCCTGAAGACGAGGTCTATTTCTACTGCGGAGACACAAAACTCCCACCGCCGAATTACTCAATTCGAGCAGACCCCAAAATCCCTATGACAGTGGCAGATCAATCCGCCTACTTTGTTCCTGAATCATTAGGAATGAGCGTATCGAAAGAGGAGGCTTCTGAAGATCCATCCCAACACAAGGAACTCCCGATCCCAAACCCAACCAACAGGAATAAAAATTCTCTCTGGGTGGTCCTCGTTGGACTTTTTTGTCTCTGTGGAGTGGGTTACGTCTTATTAAAAAAATAGGTCAAAACAAACGCGTCACGGCCGCAAAACCACTCATCAGCTGAGATTGATCCACAAGGGGACTCTCCGAAACAGCGGAGGGAAGGAACGCTGTTTTTCCATTGAGAACAATCCTCCACGCTCCCGGCAGTTCGATGAAGAGACCCAATCCACAAACAAAACTCAACGACGTTCCCGGAGAGTAAGCCGGGCGATCCGGCAGGGCCTTCTCTGGCGAGACCCCAAATTCATAGTTCGTTAATTCCGCCGTTGACCAGGTCCACCCCACTTGAGGTGATAGTGTAAACAGCCCCCCCTGAAATGATTTATTCATCCCAACCTTCCGGGTCCCACCCCGGACACGCCCCAAAAGATCCTGATCGAATCCGGCGGACATTCTAATCCCCGCCGGAAGATTCGCTTGAAACGCCAAGCCCCCCATAACGGTAGAATTTCGGTCTCCCATCCCGCGTAAAATCGGGCTGTCTTCCTCATCGTAGGCGGCCAGCCGGTATTGAACGGTAAGAGCGAATCCCAGATCACGCCATTTAAGAATCCCGACATTGGCGGACGGACCCAGAACCTGGACCCGGTCCCCGATGTAACTGATGACAGGAATGGGTTGAACAATCACGTGGGACGATCCCCGGTAAGGGCTGGTCTGGGCGATGACGCCGACACCCACACCCAACAGACCTGTTTTTCCAAAGACGGATCGAAGTTGAACATCGAAGGTTTTGGTTTCGTCTCCTTCAAGCCGAAACGCCGCTCGAGCAAAGGTCGGTGGCCCCTCAGGCCAATACCTGTTTGAAAATCCCAACCATTCCCGCGGGATCCCGATAAAGTTTTTATCCATGATTCCGTTTTTATTGGCATCGTGGAAAACAATCAGGGCGTATTCTCCCGCAGGTAAATCCAAAATGTAATCCGGTGTGGCTCCCCGCTCCGGAAGAACAACGGTTCGAACCGGATCCCGAAGATCCACAAATGAGTTGGGTGAATCGAACACCCACGCCACCACCTCTCCTGTGACAGGTGGATTATCCACCCGTACCTTAAGTGACGCCCCCCACCCCCCAACCAGACATAGGGGAAGGAGAACAAAGCCCCTCATCCAACGGCCGACTCTCATTGAGAACCGATCACGCCAATATGGCCCAAGGCTGGGACTCAACAGGGCTTTTAAGATCCACCGGAGTGACTTTCCCCCGGATGGCGGGGCCCGTCCCACCAGTCAAACATGTCCCGACGCAGTTTTGCCAAGCCGTGAGCGGGATGAAAAAAAACGATCCCTTCCGGAGAACGCTTTTGCCCCTTATGAAACCGCTGATACATGAGGGAGAAGAGCCCGTCTTTGAACCAAGCACTGATGTTTTCATAGGTTTTGGGGTATTTGTGGTAGGACCGGTAACTGGCCTTTTCCTTGAGATAATCAAAAGGAATCCACAGAGATCGGTCCAGCTCCAGAAAATTGGTTTGAACCTGGGGCCCCATGAGTTCCCCAAAATGTTGCCCCTCCGCGGGGAGATGGTTTCCCCGCTCAATCCAATGGCGAACCCCTTGAATGAACCGATTCACGTCCAAGGTATCCGAGGGGCAGATATTTTTCCGGTTGGTCAACCCCACCAAGCGACCCGCGTTCATCACAATGCTCGCGTTTGTACCATCCAGCTTTTCAATGGCCAAAACGTCCGGATCCGTAAACACCCATTCAAACCCCGGCTCAATGACGGACGTGACCACATAAACACCGTCCCGCATCTCCCGGCGAAACGGACTTTCAATTTTAGACATATCCCGAAATTCCATAAAAACGCCTCCTGAGACCGAAGGAAGTTCAACAAACCTGCCTCATCGCCATTGTACATCAACCTTTTCTCCATGTGGGTCCATTTCCTTTTGGTGTCTCTTCAGCCCTTTTATTTCACAGAGGAGATCGAGAATCCACTTCCTTGTTTTGTCGGGACCTTCAGATATTAGGGCCAAACCTATCATTGTATGGGGGAGATTCCCCGCCGGCGGATGGTCCCCAGGACCACCACCAAGAAACAGGAAGTCCCGATGACCGCGGGAAACAACACGGTGGTTGGAGAGTAATTCTCCAACGCCAGAATCACAAGGCAGTCACGAAGGGTAGACAAGGAATAAAAGACCAGGGATTCAGAATGGGGCAGATGATAAATCTTGCGGACGGTGGGGCCAAACCCGAGGACATCAACGGTCGTCAAAATGACCACCGCCGCCAGGGGGTTGGAAGTGAGATACCACAACGGGAGGGACGATAGAGCCGAGACAAAAAACAGCCAATCCGTTTTTGTGATGGTCAAATCCCCGCGCTTGAGAAACGCCAAGACCGCTACCCATACCGCAAGGCCTCCAGAAACCCCAAGGGGCCAAGCCCCCGCACCGCCTTCTGCTTTCACCTGGGCTAAGAAAACCACACTCGTGGTGATGCTCCAGATCACCCATGAAAACATGTGGGGTTTGGTTGCCCCCGTCAAAACGGCTCGGATATAGGGAACAAACGCCACAAAAGTGATGGCAATGGCGACAAAACTTAGAGTTTCTTTAAAGAAAATAACTCCCCCTCAAAGTGAAAACAATTAACCCGAAAATCTCAGTTGACTGTCCTATTTCGTCCCCAAGGTCTGGAAATTTCTGTTCGGCTCGCTATCGACGGTGGCCCCTCCCGGTTAAAGGAACGGACTGATTTCCCCCGAAGAAGAGGACAATTCATCCTCAGACCGGTAATCTTCGAGGATCTCCTTCGCGTGTTCCACATCAGACTCCGACGCAGCCATTTTAATCCCTCCGATGGCGTTGGTTAGAAAAAGGTTCAACTAACGAAACCCATGCAACGTCTATTTGTTGTTCTTCGGCCTAACCCACACGTTCAGAGACGCGAGCCGCGGGACCCTTGGCTCGCGTCCATTGCATTAGAACAGAGTGCTGGGACCCGTTGCTGTTAAAATGCACCGCCCTTCTGTTTACCAGGAATCCAATAGCTGGGAAGAACATATTTAACAGCGCGAGCAAACCGCTCAGAACGTTCTAGATCAGCCTGAGAGCGGGCGGCTTGTTCCGACAAATCTTTGTCAAACATCTTAGAAAATAATGCCTTGCCGGCATTTTCACGATCTTCCTTTGTTTTATAACTGGAGCGGATTGCGGATAGTTCATTGGCGTCTAACCAGGTTCCCCCGCATTTTGGACAATCATCGATCTCCACCTCTTTTCGAACACTAAAAAAGAACCTCTGCATAACGACATCCTGACATTGAGGGCATTTCCGTGAAGCAGACGGATCAACATTGTTTTGTGGGTTATGTGTGAAATCAAGAAGTTGTTCCCCAGCCGATTCATGGGCCTCATCCACTTTTTCAATTTCATAATTATCCAACCAAACGCCATGACAGCCGGCCTTACAAACATCCACCTTTAAACCGGAAACAGTCATTTCGGTTAATTCGCTACGACAAGCAGGACAGTTCATTCGATTCTCCTTTTGGATCGATCGGGCCGAACTAAATCAGCGGACCCGCGCGGACATATCAGTTGCGTCAAGATTGTGGGTGTAGATTCCCCAGGATATTAAGTTGATGCGAATCATCAGTTTCCCTATGACTGAACGCTTTAACCGTGAGCGTCGTCCTCGCCTAAGCCCTCCTGGGCGTTGCCGAAAGGAAATGCTCTCTGGAAGTTGGTCTGGAGTGTATCCCAGGAGCAAGAAACACGTTGGTCCGGCGCTGCTCCTTGGCAACAGCCGAGCGCAACGAATCTGTAGAAAACCCTTCTTTGATCACGTCGCACCCGTATCGTGGGACTCTTTTTTTATGGGAGCCAACACCGCTCCCTGGCCGGTCGGGATGAATCCGCCAGAAACTTCGGCGGTCCTACCTTTCGCCTGGCCTCACAGAGACTAGTCTAACTCCCGTTCAGCCTATTTTCCAGTGCCTTTTTTCTTCTATTGCCATGTTTTCTTGTGGATAGCGGGTGGTCCTCCCCTCAAAAATTGAGCCGGTTAAAAGTAGAATCCTGGGATGATAAAACTGAACCCAGGAGGGCAAGACCATGACCCGAAAGCGGTATACAGAAGAACAGATCAGAGGAATCTTAAAGAAATCAGAAGCGGGGGCCGATACGCGGGAGCTGTGTCGAAAACAGGGGATGTCGGACGCTAGCTTCTACAAGTGAAAGGCGAAATTCGGCGGGATGGATGTATCCGATGTACGGCGGCTGAAATTGTTGGAGAATGAAAACAACAAGTTGAAACGGCTGGTGGCGGACCAAGCATTGGATGAATGGGGCTATCGGAATGGGGTGAAACTGGATTTTATTGATCCGGGGAAACCGACGCAGAACGCGTATATCGAGAGCTTCAATTCGATCCTGCGGCGGGAATTCCTGAACGACCACTGGTTCACAAGTTTTCAGGAGGCCCGGGACATTATCGAAGCATGGCGATTGGAATACAATAGAGACCGTCCTCACGGATCGCTGGGGGACCTCACGCCAGAGGAATTTGCTACAAAAGCAACGTCAGGACTCTACTTGGCAGTGGCACAATGATGGGGGTATGACCAAATTAGCCTGGCGTTATTCGTCGCAAACTTTACTTTTGGTTCCTTGCTCCAGGACGGGATGAGGCCGAACCGCATAGCCTGAAGTGCGCGCCCCTTGGGGGGGTTGGTGACGACAGGGGCTTTTGAGGATGGGACGAGACGGTGGGGAAAAAGGATTTCATCTTGAATGACAAAGTCTAGGCACTTAGCCAGATCTTTCAGGGTCTTAATGAGGGTGAATTGGGCACACATTGGGTTTCCCTAATGCACAAGGAAACTCTTTAAAGAACCTTTCATAAGTGTGCAAAAGGATGGAGGGGCAAGTCGGTCTTTGAAGACTACAAGCGTTTGGCATTCTTTTCCAACAGCCGAAGGAGCTATTAAAGCTTCGAATCCGGCGGTTCGCGCCTCTCTTGAAATGGATTGTGGGGTTAAAAAATCGGATTCTTTGGTTAAATCTTCCCAGACAATCCCTATTTCTCTTCGAATATTTTCTTCAAATAGGTTTAGGCATTTTTGAATTTTCACCTCAAACGTCGCTATTACTTGAGGGAGAAGATCGTCTTTCTGGCCTCTCACTTGGCGAATCCTTTCTGAAAAGGCGCATTGAGGTGACGATGAGAGATAAAGAACTCCAAATTCATCCTTTATATTGTACCGACCACCGTAAATGAATGAAGGGCCAATATCGTCGATTGTCCCTCCATAAGCTTCATTTGTCATTCTGTAATATAAATTGTTCTCAGACTTGGTCCCAGGAAAAAGGTCTTGAAGGGCCCCCAATTTCAAGCAGGGAATCCATACCGGATTGCTGCCAAGAGTGAAATCACCTTCTCCATTTCCTCGTCAGACCGAAGACAGAGAACTGGGGAAACATTATTCAAATACGGATTGGGTTCCAAAAGCCAATTCTTTACACCCTTTTCAGACAAAGTGTTCTTGGCAAAATCGACTACATAGGCCAATCTTTCAAGGGGAGAAATGCTCTCTCGCCGATAATACCCTGTTCGTTTATTTTTCATTCGTGAAAAGTATGTTTCACCGAGAGCTAACCCTTGGGCTGCGGCCCGTTCTGGAACTCCAGCATCATGAAGGATAACACGAATGCGAGAGCTAACGTCACTGGCTTTTACCTTTTCAGTGGTTGGAAAAAAATGTGCCCTTTTCATGTTTTTTCCTCCTAGGAAGGAGTTTACATTAAGTCTTAACAATTGTCAAGACTTAGAGTTGTCCAATGCAAGATGAGCCTGTAAATAGGTTCTTGAAGTGGCAATGGGACGTTTTCAAGATATCAAGTTAATGGATTCGTTCTCGCATAAGGAACGTCCTTGTTGAACCCATTGTGAAACCGCCTGCGATGAGACCCCCAGCCTTTCCGCCACAGCCTTGCGTTTAATACCTAGTAAACCTGCCGCCCAATAAGCCATAAGTGCTCTGGCTCGAGCGATCGAATTGCTTCGCCCTTTTCGATAGATGTCGTTCGGTTCGATGCCCGCAATTTTGCAACTCCGAATCAGAAGTTTTTCGAGTGTCCACCCCTCGCGGCTCATCTTTTCTCTCTTCGATAAGTTTTCTTCGGCCGCCGCTAAAACATTAGAGACAAACGCCCCATCCCCTAAAATCCGCTCATCGCTTCGCCAGTAGTCGCCGTCGCGTTTAAGCGCCCGAATTCCTTCCCACCCTCCAGCGCTCCGGCGCAACCCACCCCCCATCAATTCCGGCCGTTTCCCCATTTTCCATCCGTCTTCTATAAACTTTCGGTATCCTGACACCGCTCTTCCTTCCGTGCGATGAAATCGTTCCAATACTTCCCCGCGTGTCTGCCATGGGTGAGGTTCTTTTCCCACTAAAGTTTTATGTCCCGTAAAGGGGAAATGGTCCAACTCTTTTGCGTTTTTGACGATTCCCGCCCGGACCGGGTTCAGATGAATATATCTCACCAGTTCCAGAAAGTAGGCATCCTCCTGGCAAAGAATGGATTTATAACGGTTTTGAAATAAATGGCCCGCCCGGCGATGGCGGCGATTGAAATATCCAGCATAGCTCCCCATTAGACGCCGCATCAAATCGCTTAAGGGGTATTCTGAACTCCGAACAAGAAGATGGAAATGGTTTGGCATTAGGGCCCAGGCATAGCAGCGGCTTCGCGATTTTTCCAGGGCGAGTTCCAATCTATGGAGGAACTCCTGATAATCGCCCTGGTCCGAAAATATTCGGCGTCGTTCAATTCCCCGCGCCACCACATGAAAAATCGTCCCGGGTATGTTTAATCGTCTCTGCCGTGGCATATCCCAAGACTATCAAACAAACTTCATTTTATCAATAACTTGATATCTTTAAAACGTCCCCTCCCGCTCCCCCACATGGTGTCTGTTTAGCTCCAGGGGGTGATCGACGGGGAACATAATTTTTGAATTAAAATTTCCCAGGCCATAAAAACTGT
>JAEURZ010000031.1 GCA_016788905.1 Elusimicrobiota bacterium | reverse complement strand
GGACTACGGACAAACTTTTTTGGGAAGGAAAAAGGTCCGGATTTTTCGTCGGATCCCGCGATCCAACTGAAGATTTCGGGTTAATCAATGGGGTTAATTTAAAAACCGCATGGTCACGTCAAACCGAAACGTGCGACCCGGCTGCGGGATGTGATGTGCACCATAGGGGGCATTATTGTTGTAGCCAATGGATTCCGCGTAGTGTTTGTTGGTGATATTTTCCACGGTGAACGTCAGTTCCGTGCTTAAGATCTTTTTGGTAATCCCCATATCCCACAGGGTATAGGAGGGCATCTTTAATCCCTTCTCCCCACTTTTTTCGTATTGATCATCCACGTAACGGAGGGCGTTTCGTCCCGTCCATCCGTCAGGCAGGCTGAACAAAAGCTCTTGAGACGCGGTGTGGCGGGGGGTCCGGGACAGGGATTCATTTTTCGATGATCCTTGGGAACTCCCGATCGCTCGAATATAGGCATAGGAGATCCGGCTTGAAATCGCTTTGTATCGATTAAACGATTCCAGTTCGAACCCTGAAAGTTCTGCCGTTGGTTCATTGATAGTAACACTCGCAAAAACGATTCGGTCTTTCATCTTTGTATAGAACCCTGTGACCCGAACCCCATTTCCTGAACTTCCGGAAAATTCCACCCCGGTATCATAGGACCAGGCAGTCTCGGGATTTAAATCCGGGTTTGAACCATAGGGCGAATAAAGGTCCAAAAAAGTCGGCGCGCGAAATGATCGCGCCGCCGTGGCGGAAACCTTTAATTTCTTCGTGGCGTCCCAAACAAAGCCCACACGCGGGTTGTAAGTGTTTCCGAACGTGCTGTGCTGATCCAGGCGAATGGCCGGATCCAATTTCAGGGATCCGAAACGTATCTCCTGCTGAGCGTACAGCCCCCAATTGGTCACATGAACACCGGACTCTCCGCTGGCCTCATGTTCATCCCGTTCATAACTTCCACCCAGAACTGTCCCATGAACCGTCTGAAGGTGCATGTCGGCCCCTTTGACCTTATCTTGGTGGTCCGATGGGTATGTTAATGAGGTGTATTGATACGCCGTTTGACCGAAGAAAACCATGGGTTTAAACACCGCCCATTCGCCCAGAGGGACATCCGCTTTCAGGCGCGCCCGCGTATGTTTTTGATCGACGCGAGACGTGGTGTCGAGGGCCATCTGTTCCTTTTTCCCATCCCATTCCCCCAGAGGCACTGGGGTTGCCCCCGGCGTTCCCACCTCGGTATCCACCCGGGAAATCGTGAGAGAAACATTGTTTCCGGAACCGAATGAATAGGCCCCTCTTCCAGACACATTGATCCCATCAAAATCAGAATTTTCTTGGAACCCATCCGACAGCGTACGTCCCGCCGAAAGAAACCCTTCAAAGGGTCCGGAAGCCACACCGAAATCCCCCTGATACATTTGGGAATTGAAAGAACCATAGGACATTCCTATGTTCGTAACGGGCGTTTCGCCTTGGTGTTTTCGAGTGATCACATTAACCAACCCGCCAATGGCATTGGCCCCATATAGGACAGACGACCCTCCGCGAACGATTTCAATGCGCTCAATATCGTTCACGGGGATTTGGGACAAATCGACCCCTTGAATAGCGATACCCCCGATGGGTTGGTCATCGATCAAAATTTGAACCTGGTTCGACGCGGGGGTCCCGCGAAGCCGAATCGTTGTGTTCGCCCCCACGGTCCCCGTCCGGTTAAAAACCGCCCCGGGAACAAGATCCAAAGCCTCACTCAGGTTACGGGCCCCGGAACGTTCTATTTCAGCTTTGGTCACCACCGATCGTTGAGAGGGCAGTGACGCACCCCCTTCGCCCTTCCGCGTCAAAGAAAAAAACAGCCCCTCTTCCTCTTCTTCTCTGACAACAAGAGGTGTTTCGGCCCAGAAGAGAGCGGGCATCCATGTGGCTAGAGTGAGTGCGGCGATCCATTTCTTTTTCATTGTGAAGTCCTTTGTGTGGTTTGTTGAATAAATTGGATGGTCCCCGGGTGCCCTGCCGTCGGGGGGTAAAGAACAGACTCGAGCCCGTAAACGGCCCGTAGGTTTTCGGACGTGATCACCTGAGCGGCGGGCCCCTGGGCCTGGGTTCGACCGCCTTTTAACAAAAGGACCGAGGGGCACCACGACATGGCCAAACTTACGTCATGCAAAATGGCAATAACAGCCAGACCCCGGTCCCGGCGCAGGCGATCCACCACCGTTACCAATCCGGCCTGATGGCCAGGGTCTAAATGGGCGGTGGGTTCGTCCAATAACAAAAGGGAAGGTTCCTGGGCCAAAGCCCGCGCTAAAAGAACGCGACGCCGTTCCCCTCCCGAAAGGTGATTGACGGGCCGATGGCGATAGTCCATTAAATCGGTTTCTTCCAACGCCCGTTCCACCTGAAGACGATCTTCTTGGCCCAACCGCCCCCAAGCTCCCGTGCGGCAAAACCGGCCGAGCCGAACCATCTCCTCCACAGTTAAGATAAATAAAGAATCCAACTCCTGGGGAACCCAAGCCGCTCGACGCGCCACTTCCATTTGCTCGAGGGATTCCAGGGGATCACCTTCCAACGTTATTTTTCCCGTTCGAGGCGCTATCGCTTTGATGAGAAGTCGAAGCAGAGTCGATTTTCCCGCCCCGTTCGGCCCCAAAATGCCCCACATTTCCCCCCGCCCCAATTGAAAACTCACATCCTCCAAAACAAAGGGGCGATCCCCATTCGATTTCGGGTAGGCGAACCCCACCTTCTCAACCGAAAGAACGCTCATCCCAGTTTCCTCCTTTCCCGACGGAGAAGGAGCAGAAAAAACGGCGCGCCCACGAGGGCCGTCACCACCCCCACGGGAATTTCCTGGGGCGCCAAGATCGATCGGCCCAAGGCGTCCGCGCCAATCACCAGTGCCGCACCCAGAAAAGCCGAAGTCGGCAAAGCCGCTCGGTTATCAAACCCCACCAAGAGCCGGGCGGTGTGGGGAACCACCAACCCCACGAAGGGGATCACGCCGTTCAACGTCACCGCTAAACCCGTGGCCCCCGCGCAAAGAAGCACCGCCGCCCACCGGAACTTGGAAGTGGACAAGCCCAACGCCCGGGCCGGTTCTTCCCCCAAGGACAACAGGTTCAAAGCCGGGGCCAAGGCGAGCAGCCCCCCCAAGACCATCACCGCAAGGGAAAGAAGAGGGATAAGCCGGCCGTAGGTAGGGGATTCCAGACTTCCCAAAAGCCAAAAAAGGATCCCCGCGCTTTCTTCCCGACGAGCCTGTGACAAAATAAAAATGAGGATGGAGGAGGTGAACGCGTGCAAGGCCGCCCCGGCCAATATCATGAGCGTGGCGCTCGGCGCTCCCCCGCCACGGGAGAGCATCAACACCGCCGCCAAAGCCAGGAACGCCCCCGCCATGGCCGCCGGGGGTTGGGACAGTCCAATCAGGAGGCCGATGGCCGATCCCAGAGCCGCACCACCGGACACCCCTAAAAGGTAGGGATCCGCCAAGGGGTTCCGAAGCAACCCCTGGAGCGCGCACCCGGCGGCGGAGAGAAGGGCCCCCACCGCACCCGCCAGAAGAATTCGCGGCAAACGGATATCGAACAGAATGTCCCGCCCAATACCGGGCGTCACCAGGGAGTTCCAAAACCCACCGGGCAACGGAACCGATCCGAGGGCCAAAGCCCCCATGGCCACACCACCCCCCACCAAAAGTACCAACCCCACGATACCGCGGTGTTTCATGGCTTTACATCCAAACGGATACGATGAAGTTCCGCCAAGGCATCCACAATCCCTGGCCCTGCCCGGGAAAAAAGATCTTGATTCACCGCGATCACCTGCCCCCGTTGCACCGCGGGAATCTGTTTCCACCCAGCCCGGGCCACAATCTGTTCCCGCGATGTAATTCCGGTGTGAAGGATAACGTCCGGGCGAGCCCCGGCCACCCATTCGGAAGAAAGTAAAGGCATCTCGTTGCGCGTTTCCGGAACGATGTTTTCAAATCCCGCCCGGGAAAGTAAATGCCCTTGCAAACTCACGGGCCCCACCCCCTGGAGCGGACGGGGCCAGATTTCAAAGAAAACCCGAGGCCGCGAATCACGAGGAACCCCGGCATCCAAAGACGCCAGTTCCGAACGAAGCCGGGCGAGCAAAACTTCCGCTTCGGATTTCCGGTCTAAAACATTTCCCAGCGATTCGATCAAATCAAAGACATCCTCAATTGATTTCACATGGGTCGCGGGGAAAAATCGGACAGGAAGGTGAAACCGTTCGAAATCCGATTGAAACTTTTCGTGAGCACTGTCCGCCAAAATCAGGTCCGGGGTCAGAGCCACAAGGACCTCCCAGCGGGGAACCAGCCCCCCCACCCGAAGAGCGGAAGGAAACGCGTCTGCCCGTTCCGCGTCCGAAACGCCCACCAAAGAGTCCCCCGCATCCAAAACCACCACAATTTCAGAATGGGACGGAAGCAAGCTCGCCACACGCTGGGGCCCCATGGCCCCTAACGGACAGCAAAGTGAGATAAGAAAAAATCCCACTATCCCCCAAACGAAGGATCCGAAATATTTTCGACTGTTCAAAAGAAAACCCCTTTCGCCAAAAGCGGAAGGGGTGAAGACAAAAAAAAGACCCAACAGGGCGGGACCCGTGTTGGGGGTTTTGTCGTGACCTTCCCGCGAAGGCGCTTTTCAGCGGTTATGGTCTTCCGCGCCGTAGACCGGACTTATCCCGACGAACAACCGTCAGGCTTCACCGTTGCGGGGCAGTGTCTGACTTACACAGACTTCCCCGGCGCGAAAGGATGTGGCGGAATTCTACGCGACACCCACCCTTCCTGTCAACAACTTTTTATAAAAAAATGCCGTTAGAGTCGAAACAGAATTCGGGGACCAGAAGGAAGTGGTTCCCTGGGGTGGATTAATCACAAACCAATTTTACCATTCCTATGAGGGAAGGTATTTAACGACAAGGGGCCCCAGCACTCTTCGCAACACTTTACCGATCAGAAGGAACGCGATCTCTAATCTGGGACTAACAAAACTTAACGTGTTTTAAAATCGACAACTCACACCGTGTGCGTATCCATCCCTTCCCCTGCCCCCAGTCGATAGCGAGCGTAACGGGGAATCCAGGTTTTCGCACGAACGCGCCTTTCCAGTTCATTAATCGGTAAAGGATCGGCGTGTCCCTGAGATTGGGCCATTTGAGCCACGGACAGAGCAACCTGGTAAGACACGTCACGAATGGTGGAGAGGTCCGGGAAAAGAGAGGCGTCGGGGTCCTGGATCGCGGGAGAGAGATCCGCCAAGGTTCGCGCGGCGGCAAAAAACATTTCGTCTGTCACGCGACGCGCCCCGCTGGCCGTGACACCCAACCCCATGCCCGGGAAAATGTAGGCGTTGTTGCATTGGCCGATGACCCGAATTTTATTCCCAACGGTCACAGGAGAGTAAGGGCTTCCCGTGGCCACCAGAGCACGGCCCTCGGTCCAGGCCAAAAGATCTTCAGGAGTTGCTTCACATTTGGAAGTGGGGTTCGATAAGGGGAAAATGATGGGACGCGGAGAATGCCGCCCCATCTCCAACACAATCTCCTTGGTAAAAACCCCCGGTTGAGCTGAGGTCCCAATCAGGATCGTTGGACAAGCGTAGCGAACTGTTTCTGCAAAATCGATTCGGCCGCGGTTCGCCACGGTCCAGTCGGCCATGCGTGAGGGGAATTGGGCAAACCGTTTTTTTCCTGGTTCAAGATTCTCACGATCCAGGGAGACCAAGCCCTGGCTGTCCACCAACCAAATTTTTGATCGCGCGGCGGCGAGAGCGGCTTCCCCGTCACCGCCCTCCTGCAACATGGCCATGACGATCTGATCCCCAATCCCCATGGCGGCGGAGCCCGCTCCCAATATGACCACCCGCTGGTCCAGCATTTTTCCACCCAAAGCCCGAACCGCCGCCATCACACCCGCGGCCGAGACAGCCCCTGTCCCCTGAATGTCGTCATTAAACGTGCACAGTTGGTTTTGGTACTTTTCAAGTAACCGCGCGGCGTTGCCCTTGGCAAAATCTTCCCATTGCAAGAGGACCAAGGGCCATCTTTTCTTCACCGCACTCACAAACCGCTCGATGAAGGCGTCGTATTCCGCCCCACGCACCCGCTCATGCCGCCAGCCCAAATAAAGGGGATCTCCCAACAGCTCCTGGTTGTTGGTCCCCACGTCCAGAACGATCGGAAGTGTCACCGCCGGATGAATGCCCGCGCAAAGGGTGTACAGGCTTAGCTTCCCGATCGGGATACCCATCCCGTTCATTCCCAAATCACCCAACCCGAGGATCCGCTCCCCATCCGTGACCACAATAACTTCAACTTCGGCGTGGGGGACGTTCGCCAACATGGTGTCCATCCGATCCCGATCGGGGTAACTTAAATAGAGCCCCCGGGGACGACGATACATCCGGCTGTAATGGCGACAAGCTTCCCCCACCACGGGCGTATAAATGATGGGCATCATTTCCCGAATGTGGGTTTGAATCAAACCATAAAAGAGGGTTTCATTTCGATCTTGGAGCGACGTCAGAAAAACGTGGCGATCAATGTCGGCAGATTTCGCCGTAAAGTTTCCATAGGTGCGGAGGAGTTGCTCTTCCCACGTCGAAATATGGGGTGGGAGAAGCCCTTCTAAATTAAACAAGCGCCGCTCGTCCGCCGGGAAACCACTCCCCTTATTCAGCAGAGGATCTTCCAGCAGTGACGCCCCGGACAAAGCAACATCCACCACGTCATCCCCGGACTCGTCTTTCATCCAACGGTTCAACATGGGCGGACTCCTTAGGGAAACGCTCTTAATTCTATCGGACGGTTGAGCGATTTCTTTAACATATTTCCACCGGAATCCATTTTCGGACGGAATTGATCAGAAAAACACGATCCGCCCGACGAAGGTCCGCCCGCGTGAGAACCCGTTCCTGAATCCGCCCCCGACGCACCAGGTGGTCACGCAATACCCCGTTTAAAAGGCCGCACCGAACAGGCGGGGTGTATCTCTTTCCGTTGAATTCAAGCACCAGGTTCGCGATGGTCGACTCGGTAAGTTCCCCTTGTCGGTTCAACAAAATGACGTCGTCCGCTTCCGGATGGGCGCCCCGTTGACGCACGTACACCGCACGGTTCGTCGTCTTATGATAGAGGAATAGGTCCCGTTCGTCCACCGGTTTTCGCGCCAACACCACGCGCCACGGGCGGGCCACAGGCAAAAGCTTGTCAACCTCCACTCGCCCTTCCCCACCCCGGAACAAAAGGAGCCGAACCTTCCAACTCCCCGTCAGGTATCGGTTGGCGGTTTCATCCAACAACGTCCTCAGATAGACAGGGTCGTACCGAAACCCCAACCGGTCCGCCGATTTCTGAAGCCGCTGCAAATGCCCGTTCCGTAAAAACCATTGGCCGTTTTCCAACCGAAAAGTTTCGATCAACTGAAACGGGGGCGTTTTTAAAAAATCCCCTTTCAAGAGGCATTCACGGTATTCGGCGGAGGGCCTGGCGACGGCGGTGATACCGCTTCCCACAGGGCAGACGGCACGGCCCGTTTTCGTGTCCAAGGTCACCGTACGAATCCCCACACTGAACGTCCAGGGCCCCTCCGGGGGAAGGAGTCCCAAGGTCCCCGTGTAAAGCCCGCGCGGGGACGACTCCATCTCCCGAATAATTTCCATGGTCTTCCGTTTTGGTGCCCCGGTCACAGAACCGCTGGGGAAAGTGGCTTCTAAAATTTCAACCAAACCGACACCCGGGCGAAGACGGGCTTTAATTTCAGAGGTCATTTGCCAAAGGGTGGGGTAAGGTTCCGGTTGAAACAGCCGGGTGGTCCGCAAGGTTCCCGTTTGGGCGATCTTTCCCAAATCGTTCCGGAGCAGATCGACAATCATCACGTTCTCCGCCCGTTCTTTCGCGCTCGCCCGAAGCGTCCGCGCAAAGGAATCATCTTCTTTCTCCCACCGCCCCCGAGGGGCGGACCCTTTCATGGGTCGGACGGTTAAAAGGGATCCCTGCTTTTCAAAAAAGAGTTCCGGGGACAAACTGAGTATTTTCCAACGGCCCATATCCACATAGGCGGAGTAAGGGGCCCCCTGGGCTTCCGCCAAACGCTGATACCAAGCCCGGGGATCGCCCGCCCATCGGGCCCGCAAGGGAAAAGTGAAATTGACCTGGTAGGTGTCCCCCCGAGCAATCCTGTTTTGAATACGCCGAACAGTCCGCCGGTAGGGATCCGAAGCGAGGGCGGGCCGCCAAGGGGAATGCTGGAATTTATTTTCGGAGAGAGGAAAGTTGGTTTGGGGCCCATCGAACACCGCCCCCCAAGCCAACGGGAAAGAGCCTGACCGCTGTGTTGTCAAGGATGAATGGAGTGCCGAGGCCCCTTCATAGGAGAGGAGAATCACCCCCCACCGACCGGCCCGCACGTGATCTTCGACAAAACGAAGGAGGGGCCGAACTTGATTAAAAGAATCCGCCTGTCGAACCGCCCGAGGCCGGCCAAAAGAACCCGACCAGCCCTTTAAAGAGGAATCACGAGACTCGAAAAGGGCCGTGGGGTTTGACACGTGATTCAGATCCCCCGGCCGATCATTGTTCGAACGGACTCCGTCCCTCCCCGCTGTAATAAGGACGTTCCCCTGCGGCATGGTCCGTCACGTCCCGGACCCCCTGAAGTTCAGGGATCTTGGCCCGCAGGGACTGCTCAATCCCGTAAGACAAAGTCATCTTTGCCGCCCCACACCCCTGACACCCGCCGGTCAACCGAACCAAAGCCACCCCGTTTTCCATCGCCACAAGTTCGGCCTTCCCCCCGTGTTGAGCCAGACCCGGGTTCACCTCAGCGTTCAACACCGTTCGAACTTTTTCCGTCAAATCCGTCGTGGAAAGAATCGTTTGAATCACGGGGGGAATCCCGCGGGTTTGGGCGTCCACAAGAGACGCCCGAATGGCTTTGGCGATGGTTTTGGCGGCCAATTCCCAGGGTTGAGCTTCCGCGCAGGCCACCGTGACGCGATCGCCCGCCGCCCACACTTGAACAACTCCCGGCAGGGCGAAAAGGTGCTCAAACAAAGGCGACCCCTGAGCCCCTTCGGAATTCCGACAAAGGGCAGATCCGGAAATGAGGGAGCGGTCCAGGCTGAAGGAACAAACACGCGGATCGGAAGGAGAAACCCCGGCGGTAATGCGCACTCCCTCTCCCGCTGGCGGGAGAGGGTCGGGGAGAGGGTGGGGGTCCATCATCTTAAACCGAAAAACTACCCGTCGAATCCCCTTTTTTAGCAACGCAATCGGGGCACTCACAGGCCGCCCGCAGGATATCGAATTTAAAGATCCCCGTGTTGTGACTGTCCGAGAAGGCAATGCCCACACCGTAACGGCCCACCGGATGGACCTCGGAAATTTTGATGTCCAAGGGAATCCGCTTCGGATCCAACACGCGTTTTCCCGTATCTTCGTCCACACATCCGGCGCAGGGGCAGTTCACCCGCAATCCCCAGGCCGCGTTCTGGCCCGGATGACCGTCAGCCCATTCAATTCGCAAATCACCGTCAAGACCGATGGCCACGTTTTTAGGTTCGTCGGCCAAAGGCGCACCGTTGGTCCGCGCCACCTCATGCTCAAAGTTTCGCGCCAAGTCGAGGAACGACCGGGCCGCCCCCGTCTCGGGGTTGCGCACCAACAACGGTTCGCCCGCGTCGCCACCGGTCATGATGTCGGTTTCCAGGGGAATCCGTCCTAAAAACGCCGTGCCCGCCTCCTGGGCCAACACCCGGCCTCCCTCTTTCTTAAACACCAAATGTTCTGTTCCGCAGTTCGTACAAACGAACCCGCTCATGTTCTCCACCACACCCAAAATGGGGACTTTCACCTGCTGAAACATTTGAAGCCCTTTCCGGGCCACGTTGAGCGCCACATCCTGAGGCGTCGTCACAACAATCGACCCGGTCAGGGGCGCCTGCTGGGCAATGGTCAGTTGAACATCCCCGGTTCCCGGGGGAAGATCGATCAAGAGATAGTCCAAATCCCCCCACTGGACGTTGTTCAAAAATTGAAAAAGCGCTTTCATGGCCATGGGCGCCCGCCAGACCACAGGCCCATCCTGGGGCATCACCAACCCAATGGACATAAATCCAATCCCATGCCGATTCAAGGGTTTCATCTGCTCATTTTCAGATTCGGCGCGAGTGCCCCCAGCCCCCATCAAACCCGGCTGACTGGGCCCATAAATATCAGCGTCCAACACCGCCACCTTGGCCCCCATTTTCTGGAGCGCCACCGCCAAATTGGTCGTCACCGTGGATTTCCCTACCCCGCCTTTCCCACTCCCCACCGCAACGAGGTTCCGCACGTTCGCCAACGCGTCAGGCCCTGGCCGACGAAACGAGGGCCCTTTCCGGGCTTGAAGAGCTTCAGGGGAAGGTTGAAACACCGTATCGGTCGGGGTAGACATAAGGAAAGCCTCTCTTTGGATTATTTTCCGTCGGTAAGGATACAAGGGATTATATCACTTTCTCTACCTCGCGCCGAACCGCGATTGGATCAGCGGGTAAATTCAGCGATCAGGAAGGTATGGTCGGAAGGTTTTTCCCAACCCCGGGGTTCTTTGTCGATCCAAATCTTTTTAAGTCGTCGGACCGCCGGGAGCGTCCCCAACATCAAGTCGATCCGCCACCCACGGTTCCGCGGGAAATTAGTGGGAATCATGTAGTCCCAATAGGTGTAGTGATCGGGCCCCTTTTCTTTTTCTCGAAAGAGGTCGATCCACAGGTCTCCCCGGGCCGCCTCATAGGCCGCCCGGGCCTGGGGATGAAAACAAACGTGCTCGGCATTCCGTTCGGGAGCGTGCAAATCGATCGCCGTGGGCGCCACGTTCAAGTCCCCCATCCAAAGAGCAGGTTTTTGGGCAGAGACATGTCGAGCGAAGAGCTCTTTGAGCCCCGCGTAAAATTTAAGTTTGTTTTGGAATTTCGGCGAGTCGGGCTCATGGCCCTGGGGCACATAGGTGTTGATGAGGTGCCAGTCCCCCAACCGCGCGGTGATCACCCGGGCTTCCCCGGAGCCTGACGGGTCCCAGGACGTGTCCACATCGGTCAACGGTTCCCGAGAAATGAAGGCCACCCCGTTGTACGACTTTTGTCCACGAAAAACCACCCGCCAGCCCGCCGCCTCAAAATCCGCCCGGGGAAACTGATCGTCCATCACCTTCGTTTCTTGAAGAGCCAAAACGTCCGGCCGTTCCGCCGCCAACCATTTCAAAAGGATGGGCAACCGAGACCGAACCGAATTGGCGTTAAACGTGGCGATTTTCATGGAAAGGGATTAGACTCCAGACGTTCTTACCGAGAAGTCGGTGATGAATAATGAATATGTAAACGGGTCACCGACTGATTCTCGCGGAAATCCCGGATTCTTGTCAAACAACCGGGATTCCCGGCGGTTTACCTAGGGGCAAAGGCCAATGGTTCGACCGAAACGCCTATCAAGGTGTTTCGGAAAATTCAATGTCATCAAAATAGACGGCCCCGATCTTATTAACCGCTCGCGTATTTTCGTAAACGATGTTGATCTGTTGGATGGACGTCTTGTCGACCTGAGAAGCAACGGATGGATTGTTAAGGTCAACCACATAAGGCAGAAAAGAGGTCGTTAAACCCGTCAAGATAATGATGGCCCTACGCCCAGGGGATTCGATTTCCAGTTTGAACGAACCGGGATTTTCTCCCGCCGAACGAGCCCGCGCGTAAAACCGGAAATAGCGGTAATTGAACGCATTGACAGGAACAGCCGTGAACCCACTCGCCCCTCCCCCCAACACCAACCAATGCCCTTGCCACGAAAACGAACTCGACACATTGTAGTTGGAGCGCAAACTCCGCGACGATGTCCTGAACACCGCGGGGTCGAACGTGAGCGTTGGGGAAACCCCGGATCCCATGCCACCCCAATTCCCTCCCAGGGCGCTCGGGCCCCAATTGTCCCCAAAATGATCAACACGAAGAACGCCCAAGGACACACCGGAGAAGCGGATATCGTCAATCAAAACCGTTGCCGTTCGGGAGTAACCCATGGCGTCCGCGTAGCTGCGCTCGAAAACGAAGGTTAAGGTTTTCGCGTTCGTGAGCCCATCCAGATTTGCAAACGCCGCCACTGGGATGGACACCTTTTGCCAATCGTTGGTAATCCCGCCATCCAAATAATCATTGACGTAAAGACCGGCGCGGTTCCGGCCCCCCGCAGGAGCGCTCGTGTTCTCCAACCCAATTTTCAGATGCTCCACCCCGCCCACAGACCCTTTAACCCAAAAGGAAAGGTGTCGATAGCCGGATAGATTCTTGGTCACCCCGATCGAATTGTTCAGCAAAAGGAAGTATCCGTTCCAATCCGATGCGGAATTGAGGTTATAGGCTAATTTCAAAGAACGACCTGAAAAAGCCCCCGCGGTGTCAAAAGAACGAGAAATACTGTCATTTCCCGGGGAGGCTTCCATCGTCCCCATACCGCCATCCCAGTAGTTGGTATCGTTGTTGTCGTTAAAATCATCAAGGATATCCGCGTCAGGCGCTCCCGTGGTTACCAGCGCGGTGGCCACGGCGGTAGCGGTTTGAGCGGCACCCATGTTTGTCCCCGGCCACAAGAGCAAGAAACTCAAAAGGCCCCCCATCCCCCGGGTCACGCTATCCCACCGTAAGGAGTTCAAAATTTCACCCCCAGGGTTGCCCGGTGAGATCCTGAGGAATCCTGAAGCCGAAGAGGCCATAAAAACGTGTAATCAAAAAGAAATCCGAATTTTTCCCCTAATTCGTGCTGATAGCCAACCCCGGTCCCAATTTGGTCTGTATCTGTTCCCGCACGGAGGGCCAATCGGTTGTCAACGAACAAGGCTTCCATCCCCAATTGTGGGGTCAGATTCCCCTTGCGGACAACGAAGTCCACAGGAAACACCATGTTTTTGTACCGATAAAGACCGCCGAGAGCCACTTCAAAGGGCAATGTTTCTTTTTCCGAGAACCCCACATCGGGCTGATTGATCGAGCGGAGCGAAAGCCCAGCGGAAAGGCCCGAAACGTAAGGAACCTCTGGAACGTAGGTGTGAAGATCCAGGGCCACGTCCGCACGGGTCCGACCCGATTGGAACACCGGATCATTGACCGTCCGGCGATCCAGGGTGTAACTCTGGGACAGATACCGTAAGGTCATCCCTCCCGAGATACGGTCGATCCAGCGAACGTCCTCGAAGAGATGCCCAACCCCCACGGCCAGGGTATCTTCACGCCGAAGACCGCTGGCGTTCACGCTTCCCCACCCCGCCGCCAAGACGGTGGCCCGTGGTAAGGGATGAATGTAGGACAATTCGCTTAAAGAGATGTTCACATCGTCCAGCCCCGCGAAGAGTTTCGCGTAAGTGAACTGGGCCTCTTTCTCTTTTTGGGAAACAGCGGCCGCCGGATTGTAGAAGGCCGCCGTGGGCCCCGCCTCAAGCGCGGTCGCCGCCCCGCCTAAGGCCGCCACACGGGCGGACCACAGGGGATCCTTAAACGCCCCGTGAACCCACGAGGAAGAAAGAAGAACAATCGATCCCAAAAAAACCGTGAACCCTGCTGTTGATTTTTTCATGGCCGGCCTCACCTTACCACCGCAATCATTCCGGTCAGGGTGATCCCCTGTCCCTCAAACCGATACACGTAGGTCCCGCTTTCCACCCGATTGCCACCCCCGTCCCGCCCATCCCAAGAACGGTCATTATGAATTTTCCGAACAGAATTCCCTCGAACATCAAAGATCTCGATGTCAAAGGGGCCGTCCGAAACAGATGTGTCAAACGTGAGCACCCTATTTTTACCATTAAAGGTTAGAATTTTTTCCTTAGGACGAATATCCTCTGCCGTCGGCGAACCAGCGAAGGGGAAAAGCGCGTATTGCCCCAAACGCGACACATGCGCGCGCAATTGGTTCGTTTCGGGGTCCACCATCCCGCCCACATAGCGCCATTCAAAACCGTCATACCAGAACAAGCGGAGATCCGTTTCTTTAGTCCCCAGCCCATCCACATTTCCATCTGAGTCCTGGTCCAAATAGGGAAGAAGGAGCGGCACAGGCCGGAGAAAGCTCAGATCACTCGGCCCAAACTCGAACACCCGGATGGGTCGTTGAGT
>JAEURZ010000030.1:3728-15894 GCA_016788905.1 Elusimicrobiota bacterium | reverse complement strand
GGCGTCGCCGCCACATTACCCCTCGCCAGCTCCAAAGGGTTGTGCGTTTGCAACAATGCCAACAGCTGGGTCATCGTAAACATCTGCGGTAACTGCGCCTGGTGAGGAGCTAGCGAATCATCGATTTGGCAAAGAAATGGGCAATCCCTTGGAATGCCTCTTCGAGGTTCCCTGTCAGGCCGCACTCCCTCGCCAAAACGGTGTAGGGCCCCTTCCACGCCGGAGGCGGCGCAACCAGAACGGAAGGAATGGGGTGGGTTTTTCGTCGAGCAAACACGGCCCGAACCGCTTTGGCGATTTTATCACGTATCATGTTTTCGGCCCGTAGAAGGAGAACCATATCCACTAAATCCCGCACCCGCGTGTTGGCTTTCTTCCTCGGTAACGTGTAAGCGTGTATTTTCTCCGCAAACTGTTGCTCCTTTGATAGGGTTGGAAACCGTCGCCCTTCAATCCCCGCGAAGGCCAACCAGTCCCGGCCTTCCGTGAATTCCAGCGGCTCCAGAACCACGTCGCCGACGCCAACATCCAGGTGGAAATTAATGAAACCTCTTCCTTCCATTCGCGCTTCAACGGGATACCGCGCGCCGCCATAGGGGGCCGCGTCCATGTCTCGCGTGGGCTCGCCCACCAGGAAGGTAAAAAAGTCACCCAGATCGTTCCGGGCGGACTCTCTCAAAGCCTCCAATATCGTCAGATTTTGGGAAAGTCCTTTTTGCTTGGACAGCGTTTCCCGGAGGGCCAAGTCAATGTCTCGAGTCGCCCGGGCTTCCTTAATCCGAAGTTCCATGGCGTATCCACCCTTCAAGATCCAGGGCGGACGATTGGAATGAAACAACCGGGCCAGGAAGCGGTCAAACGCGACCTCCTTCCGCAGGCGTTGCAAGTCCACCTTTTCGTTCAGAGCTAAAATTCTGAGCCTGTCCTCCAACGCCCGGCGAAAAGCGGCGGCGGTCGTGTAAGTTCGAATTTCTTTCACCGGCCGATCTCTTTAAGGATTGCGCACATTTTTTTACGGACAGCCGTGGAAAGACGGGGAGACTTTTCAATTTCGCTCCGGCTAAGGAGACCCCGTTTAAGGGACTCCTTCATGGCTTGTACAAGGAAGTCACGCGATACGGAATCTTTCCGAATCAGATCGGCTACGGTGCGCAGAGGTCGTGTCACCCGGAATCCTCTCCGGGAATCGACCTCGTCCTTATGGAGTTTGGACCGATGGAGTGCCAAAACGTCGGGGATTTTTCCGCCACGGTGGAAACCGGGCGGGACGGTCATGTGGAGCTTCGCCGGCATGAGGTCGGAAAGCTCATAAAGGCTTAGGGCGGTTTGGTGGGAGTAAACGCCCTGGGGTTCATCCCGCTTTCGATCCCTTGACCACAGAGCCCACAGGACAAGGTCCGGCCTGTCCGCTTCGGCGTATTGGGCCAGCCGATAGATTCCCCGATACTCCCGAACCCAGTTTCCGACTTTGACGTGGTAGGAGTGGGTACTGTAAGCAAACCCCGCACCTTGGGCTTGCTTCGAAGTGAAGTGGCCCTGCTGAAGGTCGGCGATGGCAAAAAGGCGATTTCCGGCTTCTTTCATAATCTCCCAATCCTTCAAGAATACTGAAGTATTATGTACAAAAATGACGGAATATTCAAACCCGTGACCACCGAAGGACCAGATATTTCTCGAGGCGGCGGTGGGAGGGAAAGCCCAGTATTTGGTGTCAGGGGGATTCCAATCGTGGCCCCTGCCGTAATCCTCCGCCTGAGTGAGAGAGGGACGCATTTAGTTAATTAGGTATTCCCCAAGCGCGCACCGCTTCACCACATTCGCGCGGCGATCTCATAAGTGGGGATTTCGGTCCAGCCCATAGCTCCATAGAATAGCCATTCCCTTTCCACTGGGGAGAGGGAATACGAGTCCGTGTGAATGCCTACGAGACCGGGGGTCCCTTCAAAACACATTTTCATTTTCTCAAACAGCCCAACCAAACTTTATTTAACCAACCGCCCTATGCGGTTTCGGTTGTAGCGCTGAATAAGAATGCACGGAAGGTTTGCCACCACCGCATAAAAAACCATGAATCCCCCCACCCACGCCGGGTTCCAAAGAAAAAAGAGTGGGGCAAAACCCATCGTCACCCAATGGGCAACTTCCCCCCGGCAGGTTTCCTGCGAGAAAGCAAATAAATAGTCGGGGGAACGATCGGCCAACGAGCGTTTGGCAAACCCCGAAGGGAACCAAGGAGCTGCATCGGGAACGAGAGACTTCCAACTTTTGACACGGAACACCCGCTCGTAGATCACAAAAGTCTCCCCAAAAAACGGGCGAAAGGGGAACCGACGGGGGTCGAAACGCGCTCGAGGGACCTGGGTGATAAGGTAAGAAACCCCCATATGGATGGCCCCCCAAGCCACGATATCCAACAGCACAGTCCACAACGTGGGAAGGGCGAGGATCCTCATGAAGACGTCTTTCGTCCTTTCCAAGAAACTTGGCGGCCAAAAACTTTCAACGCGGTGGAATACACAATGATCCCAACAAAAAACGCCATTCCAACGGGATAGAACAAAGCCGTGAAGAAACCGAATCGGCCCGCTCGGCGCAGCATCCAATGGATCTGCACCACGTACAGCCCGTAAAAGACAACAAGCACAGGCATAAGGGACGACGGCCCAACCACACCCACCGAAAGGAGGTGGCGGGCGGTGCCCAGGGCCCCGGTGAACCAGGCGATGACGGCCGGCAAAAGCCAGGAGGTGCCCGCCGCGCCACCGGCAAAGGCCTTGCTCCACCCTTTCACAAGGTCTCCCCATCCGTTCGGGTACATGCGATACCGAAGCACGCCTTCGCCGGAAGCGATGCCCAGGGGAACCCCTTCCCGCAAAAGGATTTCAGATAAAAAAAAATGTTCCAGGATTTTGTCTTTCACCGCGGAATGACCACCCACCCGGTCGTAGTCCGATCGCCGGATCAGCAGGCAGGGGCCGAAGAGCCGCTTCATACTGACAGACGGAAAAATCGTAAAAGCCCCCGAGGAAATCATTTGGACCAAATTGAAAAAGGCGGAGAGGGACTCATAGGGTTTTTGGACATCATGGTAAGGCGGGAGGGAGAGCGCTCCGTCGGCACTTTCCCCGCGGGAAAGGAGTTTGGCCAATCCCTCCTTTTCCAACCGGGTGTCGGCGTCCAAAAAGAGAAGAAATTCCCCCTGGGCGTCCCGCGCCCCCTCGGCGCAGGCCCACGTTTTCCCCTGCCACCCCGCAGGAGCCTCCCGGCAAGCAACAACCCGAGCCCCTCCTGAACGAGCCCTATCCGCCGTCCGGTCCGAGGAGTGGTCGTCGGCCACGATCACCTCTCCCGGAAGAATGGTCCCTTTCCGGAGCGAATCCAAGAGGGGGACGATGTTCTCTTCCTCATCGCGCGCGGGGATGATAACAGAAAGGCGGCGTCCCTCCACTCCCGGACGGGCGACCGGAAGTTTCCGAACACGACAAAAAACCAACCAACCCACGAACCACAATAACCCGTGCAACACCATGGAGAGGGAAATCTCCGCACCAAAGAAATTCATCAAGGGCTCGCCTTTCTCCTCGGGTCCCTCAACTCCACCCGAACCTCGGCGCCGTCCAGGTTAAATGGAAAAGCCGCTTTTTCATAGCGAGGTTTTCCAGCGGAGACAGGCGCCGTTCCGCTCACGCCCAAAGGCTCCAGGGGAATTCCAATAAAGTTTTTATCCAGAGTGCCATTACCGTTCATGTCTTGGTAAGTGCTCACCGCCACCGGCCCGAAAGGAACCCCGTCAAAAACCACCGTGCTTGACGACGCGACAGGAACCACGGACGCGCAGTGAAAAGCCCGCCGGGGATCGCCCGGGAAACCCTCGGGAGAGGTAAAAAGGCACACCCGCAGGGTAGCGGAAGAATCCGCGACAGAATCCACCGTCACATTCAACCGGCCACTCTCCGCCCCCCATGCCGCCGGCGTCACCAACAAGGCGACGCAAAAGAAACCGTTAAAACGACAACCGGCCATTGGTAATATCCTGAAGGATTTTGTCCCGGGCCAATTGCCCCGACAAGGTCACCATGGGCATGCCTCCACCGGGATTGACGCTGCCTCCAACGAAATAAAGGTTCTCGTATTTCGCGCTCCGCTGCGGCGCCTTGAACCCCAAATTTTTCCATCGGTCCGATACGACGCCATAGATGGACCCCTGGTTCGATCCGTAAAGCGTCTCAATGTCGTGAGGCGTCCACATTTCCTCAACCACGATGTGTTTGCGAAGGTCTTTCAACCCCAGCCGTTCCAGTTTCACCAAAACCCTCTCCCGCAGGGCGTGATAGTCCGCCATGGGAATGGGGTCTTTCTCTTTCAAGTGGGGAATATGGGGGAGGACTTTAATGATCTCGCATCCCTCCGGGGCCAGGGAAGGGTCGGTCTTACACGGAGCCACAACGTAGAGCGTAGGGTCCTCGGACAATACGCGTTTTTCAAAAACGCACTCAAAGTGTCGGCGGGCATCGGCGGAGTGATAAATATTGTGATGGGCCATTTGAGGATAATGACGGTTCACCCCCAAATGAAGGACGAGCCCGGAGCAAGAGGGCTCGTATTTATTGTAACGGGCAAGAAAAGACGGCGACTCCCGGGTGAGTTTCTTATAAGCGGGGATCACTTCCATGTTGGACACAACGATGTCCGCCGGCACTTCCCGCCCTTCCTGAAGAACCACGCCCGTCACCCGCGCGTCTTGGGTTGCCAGGCCCGTCACCTCCGCTCCGTAGTGGATCCGGCCGCCCAGTTCCGTCAGGAGCCGCTCCATCCCCTTGGCCAAAGCATGCATCCCCCCGCGCACATACCAAAGCCCGTAACCGAATTGCACGTAAGGCAGGAGGTTAAGCAAGGCCGGCGCTTTGTAGGGGGAGGAGCCCACGTATTTGATGAAGTAATTCAACGTATCCACCAGATGAGGCTCCTGGACGAACCGCCGAACGCCCGCGTCCAAGGAGCGCAGGGGATCGAAGCGTGCGAGACTTTTCAAGGGACCGTAATGGCGGACCAATTCCCCAAAACTATCCAAGCCCTTGGCGAAGTAGCCCTCTTCGGTGATCTTGCAAAGGTCCCGGGAATACTCCAGAAAACGAAAGAAGCCCCGGGACTGGTCTGACGGAAACTTGGACAACTCTATTTCCTGTTCCCGCATATCGGAACAAAGATCGAAAACAAACCCGTCCTCAAAAAAGTTTCGCCAATGGGTTTTGATTTCCTGGAAAGAAACGTAGTCCCCCATGGATTTACCGGCCTTGGTGAACAGGGCTTCAAACAGATGCGGGAGGGTGAGGATAGAAGGCCCCAGATCGAACCGAAATCCACTTTTCTCCAGCACGTTCAGTTTGCCGCCCGGCTTATCGTTTTTCTCGAACAAATCGATGGAAAACCCTTCCGTGGCCAACGAGATCGCCGCCGAGAGCCCCCCCAACCCGCCGCCCACGACAACCACTTTCTGCGTTCTCTTATTTTTCATTTTTCGTCCTCCGAAGTTCTTGACGATAAGCGCGCCCCAGCTTCACCACGTCCACCAACCGCCGGCCCCAGGACTTGGTGGAAAAAATAAGCGCGAACATCATTTTTAAATCCCTCAAGAGTTTCCGTCCGTAAGGAAACCAGTTGGGTTCACGGGGCCAGCGGCCTGTGTTCACCATGAGGGAGAGGGGCCTGCAAAAACTTCTCAACCCTTCCGGCCCGTGGGAAAGACCGAGACCGCTGGCCTTCACCCCGCCAAAGGGCATGTGCGGGTTGCCGATGTTTTTCATGACGTCGTTGACCGCCACGTTCCCGCATTCCAAGCGCGAAGCCACCCGACGGCCCTTGGCCAAATCCATGGTCCACACGCTGGCGTTCAACCCGTAGGAGGTTCCGTTGGCCAAACCGACGACCTCGTCCTCGCTTTGAAAAGGTGCCAACAGGAGGACGGGGCCAAAGGCCTCCTCTTCCCAAAGCCTCATGCGGGAATCCACCCCCGTCAAAATAACAGGCGCGGCGCGGCGGCCTTGGATGGTCACGGGCGTCAGTGCCCGGGCCCCCTTGTCCAAAGCGTCCTGAACCAAGTGACGGAATCGGTCGGCATGTCCCTCGTTAATCAGGGGCCCCACGTCCGATTCCACATCAGAGCCCAAGCGAAGGGCCGCCGTCCGGCGAACCAAGGCGGCGGCAAAACGGTCGAACAGGGACCGATGGGCGAAAACCCTTTCCACGGACACGCAGACTTGTCCCGCGTTCACGAAGGCTCCATAAACAGCGGCTTCCACGGCCCGATCGAAGGGAGCGTCCGGGAAAACGATCATGGGGTCCTTGCCACCCAATTCTAAAACCAAGGGAATCAGCCGGTCCGCCGCCATTTTCATGACGCGCCGGCCCGTCGCCTGGCTCCCGGTCAAGAAGACCATGTCTGGACCGGCTTGGACCAAAGCTTCCCCCATGTCAGGCCCCCCCGTGACCACCTGCACAACGTTTTTTGGAAAACCAGCTTTATTGAAAAGATTTTGCAAAAGAGGCCCCATCCCCGGCATCCGCTCCGACACTTTTAAGAGGACCCCATTCCCCGCCACGAGGGCCGAAAGGGTGGGGACCAGGGCCAGTTGAAAAGGAAAATTCCAAGGCGCCAACACAAGGACGACGCCCCGCGGGTGGTATTCCAGGGTAAACCGAGAACGTGGATAAAAAAAGGTCGATCGTCGACGCTCCGAACGCAGAATCTCCCCGGCGCGACGCTCCAAGTAAGTGGCTATTTCCAGGGTCGGCAGGACGTCGTTTAGAATCGTTTCAACGGAAGGCTTCCCAGCGTCAACCTTGAGAGTCTCCGTGATCAAATCCAATTCATCCACCACGCGACCCCGAAACGCCCGGAGAAAACCCGTTCGTTTCGACAGGGGAGTGTCGCGCCAAAGGACAGAAGCCGCCCGGGCGGCCGACAGCATCTCTTCAGCCGTCCCATTTTCCATCAACGCTCCGGAAGCGACCAGAGGCCTCAACGTCCCGGTGAGACGGGAACCGGCACGTTGAATTTACGGGAGATCAGGTCAGAGGAAATCCGCGCGGACTCATAGATAACGGGGAGACCACTGCCCGGATGGGTGCCGCCGCCCACCAGGTAACAGTTGCGAAACTCCTCGAATTCGTTGTGGGGACGGAGGTAAAGCATTTGCGAAAACCGGTGGGCCAGATTAAAGGTGGCCCCCAGGTAAACTTGCCCCTGGTTTTCCCAATCGGCGGGCGTGACGATGCGTTCTTCTTCGATTTGGGAGGAAAGCCCCTTGAGCGGCGTCCGTTCCTCAATCAACCGGAGGACCTTCTCCCGAAAAGGCCCTTTCTCCCGCTCCCAATTCAAACCGGACTTTTGATTGGGAACCGGCACCAAAACATAGAGGGCCGACTTTCCCTCCGGGGCGAGGGTGGGATCGGTGACGGAAGCGTTTTGAATGTAGAAAGAGAAATCGTCCCTGGAAAGAACTTTTTCTTTAAACACCTCCCGAACGTTCCGCTTGTAATCCCGCGCGAACACGATCGTGTGGTGGTTCATCGGGACCTTTTGGTTGACCCCCAGGTACATCATAAAGGTAGAACAAGAGAAATCCCGCTTTTTCAATCGTTCAGGGGTGTATTTGCCTTGCCGCTCCGGGGGAACCAGGCGGGTCATGGCGTGACCGAAATCCGCGTTCAAAACAACCGCGTCCGCCATTTCCTTTTGCCCATTTTCTAGCTCCACGCCCACCACCGCATCGCCATCGAACAACAGGGTCTTGACCGGTGTGTTCAAGTGCACATGCCCCCCCGCCTCTTCCACCACCCGGGCCATGGCCTCGGATATTTTATGAAGACCTCCCCGGACGTGATAAATCCCGAAGGCGTGTTCCACGTAAGGAAGCATCGAGAAAAGAGCCGGGCATTCCCAAGCCGACATCCCCAGATATTTCGACTGAAAGGTAAAGGAGAGCACAAGCTTTTCGTCGTTGAAATAGCGGGAAAGGTTCTGAAAAACGCTCTTCCCTAAACCCAGGTGAGGGACCGCCTTGGCCAGGGTGAGCGAGAGAAAGGAGGACAGGGAGGAATAATCCCTCGTCAAGCAGGGCATGAGGGCCTCGAACCGGGCCTTTTCCTCCACATGGAACCGATCGTATCCGGCCCCGTTGCCAGGGAAATGCCGTTCGATTTCTTTCCGCATCCGGTCCCGATCGCCCGTCATTTCGATTTCGCGGTCATCGAAAATAAGGCGATAGAGAGGGTCCAAGGGCATGAGGGAAAGGTAATCTTCCACGCGCCGCCCCGCCGCCTGAAAAACCTCTTTCAAGACAAAATCCATCATCAAGAAGGTGGGCCCCACATCAAAGGTGTAGGGCCCGACCTTAAGCCCCGAGCTCCGTCCCCCGACCGTTGATTTCGACTCAAAGATCGACACATCAAAACCCCGACTCGCCAACAACATCCCTGCCGTCAACCCGCCCGGCCCCGCCCCCACAATAATGATTCGTTTTTTCATTTTAGGCTCCGGTCGACTGTCGTTAAAAGGATTATCCCATTAATAGCAGGACAATAGAACCGCCCGCGCCCATGACCAGGGAAACAACCCGACCTACATGACCCCAGCGTTCGACACGATCATTTCCGCCACCCGCAACCCATCCACAGCCGACGACATAATTCCCCCAGCGTAACCAGCCCCTTCCCCAGCCGGGTACAGCCCACGCAGGTTGCTTTGAAACGAATCGTCCCGCCGTATTTTCACAGGCGAAGAACTGCGGGTTTCAACACCCGTTAAGAGCGCGTCAGGATGGGCAAACCCCCTAATCCGCCGATCAAACATTTTCAATGACTCAGACAACCCCTTGCAAACATAGTCCGGCAAACAATCCCAAAGATTCGCCGGTGTCACACCGGGCTTATAGGATGGCGATACCGAGCCCCAACGGGTGGATGGGCGCCGGGCCAGAAAATCTTCCACCCGTTGAACAGGCGCCTGATACCCGCCACCACCGACCCCGAAAGCTTTCTGTTCCCATTTCCGTTGGAAAGTCACCCCCGCCAAAGGGTCGTTGCCGAAATCCGCGGGAGAGACGCCCACCATCAGGGCACTGTTGCTGTTGGGACGGTTCCGGGCAAACGTGCTCATGCCGTTGGTAACCACGCCCCCTTCTTCCGAAGCCACCGGCACCACCACCCCACCAGGACACATACAAAAGGTGTAGGCACTATACCCGCCAGTACCGTGGTGAGCCATTTTGTAATCGGCGGCGCCCAACTGGGGGTGCCCCGCAAACCCCCCATAAAGACTCCGGTCCAAGAGTGTCCGAGTGTGTTCAATGCGAACCCCAATGGAAAAGGATTTTGCTTCCACGCCCACCCCGTTGCGAACCAACATCTCAAAGGTATCCCGCGCGGCGTTCCCAATGGCCAACACAACGGCCACACATTCGATCACTTCCCCCCCGTTCACCTGAACCCCCACCACCCGCCCCTCTTTGACCACCAAATTCGTCACCTTGGTTCCGAAACGAAATTCGCCCCCCTGCGAGATAATATCGTGCCGGATCTTTTTCACAGTATTCCGGAGATGATCGGTCCCCACATGGGGTTTTGCTTTGTAGAGTATTTCGGAAGGAGCCCCAGCGGCCACCAACTTCTCCAACACCCAACGACAACGGGGATCATTCACGGACGAGTTCAATTTCCCATCGGAAAAAGTACCAGCCCCCCCTTCCCCGAATTGCATGTTCGACTCGGTCTTTAATTTACCCTCCAACAAAAACTGTTGAACATCCTTTACCCGCTCGTCGACCGGTTGCCCCCGCTCCAGGAGCAAGGGCCGAGCTCCTGCCCGCGCCAACGCAAGACCAGCGAAGAGACCAGCGGGCCCGGTACCGATAATCAGGGGCCGGGGTTGTATTGAGTTGGAAACCCGGGGAACCGAATAGGGGACATCGGAAACCAGGGATACATGGGGAATTTTTTGAGCGAGGATAACCTCTTCGTTGGAAACATGAACATCGATGCTGTAAACCAAAATGACTTGTCGAAGGTGTCGCGCATCCACCCCCTGACGGTGAATCCGAAAGGAAAGGAAGGTGCGGGGATCTACGTTCAAAACTTTCCCCACCGTTTTTTTGAGGTCTTCCTCCGTGTGCCCAACAGGGAGCCTCAGCTCCTGAAGGCGAATCACCTAAGGGGTGGCGGCATGAAGGCCCGCCACATACCCCGAAGACCAAGCCCATTGCAAGTTGAACCCACCGCAATCGCCGTCCACATCGACCACCTCGCCCGCCAGAAAGAGCCCAGGGACAATTTTGGATCTCAGTGTCCCCGGATCTATTTCCGTTGAATCCACACCACCCGCCGTGGCGTGGGCCCGATCCCACGCTTGCGTCCCCGTGATGAGGAACGACCAACGGTTTAACAACCCCGCCAAATTCTCCACATTTTGAGCCGGGGCCTGGCGACAGGCAACATGCCTATTTTTAAATCCTGCCATTTGAATGAGAACGGGAATGATCTTGTTGTGAACAATCCCCACCAGGGCGCGTTCCAAGGTTTCATCGTGACGGGATGAAATTCGGTTTTGCACGTCCGCCAAAATGTCCTGGGGAGCGCGGTTCGGAAGAAGTCGCAGTTCCAAGTGGGCGGGGCGCTTGTCTCGAAGACATTCCCCCGCCGCGCGGCTCAGGTCCATGATAGGAATCCCCGACGCCCCATAGCTCGTCAGTTGAATTTCACCAACCTCTTCCCGCATGACTTGACCATGGGATACAACCGCGGCCCCCCCATTAAAACGAACGCCGTCCACTTCTTTAAGGAAAGACCCCTGCAAATTAAGTTGCACCAAAACAGGGAAGGGGGGGATTACCCGATGGCCCAAGGCGGCCAGGAGATCGAACCCAGAGCCATCGGACCCCAATTGGGGATACGCCTTCCCCCCAGCGGCCACAATCACTCGGTCCGCCAAAAACGATCGACCGTCCTTGGTTTCCGCTTTAAACGTTTTCTCATCCGAAGAAAGACGGCGGACTTCCGCCCCACAGTGAACCTGCACATTTCGCCGTTCCATTTCAAACCGCAGAACGCTCAACACAGCCGAAGCCTGCCCACAAGACGGATAAACCCGCCCCCCCTCTTCTTCCACGCAAACCAATCCCAAGGATTTAAAGAATTCCATGGTTAAGGGAGGAGGAAACGACCGAAGCACCCGATCCGTAAACGAAAACGGAGCCCCATGATAGAAAGCAGACTCCAGCCGCGTGTTGGTAATGTTGCACCGACCGTTCCCGGTCAGAAGAATTTTCTTCCCCGGCTGACCCAGCCGCTCCAACACAACCACCCGCCCCCCCCGCTCCGCCGCAACGAGAGCCGCCATCATCCCCGCCGCCCCCCCACCCACCACCAAAACTGTCAAACCCTGTAAAGTCATACCCCCATTCTATTAAGTTTAACAGTGACGATCCCGCCGTTTTCCCATTGACAAGGCGGGGGGGGGGGGACCTAAGCTTAAGAGGGGAAACTCAAAATGGAGGGTGGAAGAGCCATGGCCTGCTTCACGAAGTCAAAAGGATTCACCCTAATCGAACTGATGCTTGTATCGGTGATCATTGGCCTATTGAGCGCCATTGCCATACCGAAAATGGCGGATTTAATCTGGAAAGCAAAAGAAGCGTCCGTTAAGGGAAAACTTGGTTCTCTTCGGAGCGCACTTGTTTGTAATCGGTTGAATTTTCGAACCAGTTAGAGCCTCCGGAAGGAGGAAGAAATGCTGGAAGAACTATTGAACGGAGCGAAACGAAATAGCCGAGGACGGCGCCTTTTGACAAGCGAGCAAAAAGCGGTTATTGTTCAGGAATGGGAGAAATCGGGATTGAAATCGTCCGAATTCTCCCGCCGCTACGGGATCCTGGCTGGGCAACTCCATCGGTGGCGGAATAATGCGATGAGAGGGGCGACCATGGGAATTAAAACCGAAGGGGATCTCTACACACGGGTGGAATTGGACAGCCTGCGCAAAGAGAATGAGGAATTGAAAAAAGCACTGGGCGAGGCGAGCCTGGACATCAAGATCCTAAAAAAAAAGTTAGAGACGGATGCGCAAAAGCGGTTCATGGAGAGGTCCAAAAATGGGCCATCGATTTTGGGGTGA
>JAEURZ010000030.1:0-3629 GCA_016788905.1 Elusimicrobiota bacterium | reverse complement strand
GGAAAATCTGTGGGGATCGGCCCACATACGGGGTCCCGCGAGTGCGGCGAATTGCGGAGCGGGATTATGGGGAAAAGATGAGCTATCATCGGGTTTACTCGATCATGGAAGAGGAAGGGTTACTTATTTCCAAGACGCTTGGCCAACAAAGCCGGCGGGAACACACGGGTAAAATCAGCGTAGAGGAACCCAACACACGATGGGCGAGCGATATCACAAGCATCAAACTGTGGGATGGGTTGAAAGCCCGGTTTACATACGTTCTGGATTGTTGCGATCGGTCCATTATCGCATGGCGGCTGGGTCTTCGAATGCAGGCGGTGGATATTGAGCAAATGATTGAGGAGGCGATCCTGACCCGATTTTCAAAGGATCAAATCCGGGCACCGGGGCTGGAGTTCCTGCATGATAACGGTCCCGAATATGTGGAGAAGGTGTTTCGCAAAAGGTTACTGGAATGGGATGTGGTGGATTGTCACACCCCAAGTTATTCTCCGGAATCAAACGGAATATGTGAAGCCTTTAACGGGACATTCAAGCGGGATTATGTGTATCAGGGAAATCTGGACAACATTGAAGTGCTAAGAAAACAAATAGAAAAGTGGGTGGTGGACTACAACACCTTCGCCCCCCATTCGGCGTTGGGGATGAAGACCCCAGCGGAGTTTTTTAAACTAATGCAGGCGGCCTAACTGGTTCGAATTTGGACCGATAAGAGCAAAAAACCGGAAGAGAAGGTTTTTCGTTTTATAAGAAAAAAGGGCTAGAGAAGGCCCTCCTTATTCACTTGTCGAAAGAGACACATCGAAAGCTACGTCACAGGGCGTTTTTGAAGGAGCTTTCGATTCAGAAGACGGTTCTACAAATAATAGAAGAAGCAGTTAAAAATGAACCCCTATCCTAATGAAAAAATCCATCAAGGATATTCTTCAGCAGTTTCGCGAGGAGGCCGCGTCCAACCATGATCTCGGGGACCGATTTGAACGGTTGATTTGCCGGTAACTTCAAATCGACCCGCTGCATGCGGACCGATTTCCAAACGTTTGGATGTGGAACGACTGGCCTCTCAAGGGGAAGGTGGGCGACGTGGGGATCGACCTGGTGGCGCAGGAAAGGGCCACGAGGGATTACTGCGCCGTCCAATGCAAATTCTACTCGCCGGACCACAGCATTGCAAAGACGACATCGGCTCCTTTTTTACTGCCGCCCGGAAAACGCAGTTCTCCTTCTGTTTGATCGTTTCCACGACGGATAAATGGAGTGAGAGCGCTGAGCACGCGCTCCTAAGCCAGTCGAAGCCCATCTTCCGTCTTCTCGTTCAGGGTTTGGACGCGAGCCCCGTTGACTGGTCGAAGTTTATCCTTCAACGCCCCCAAGATATCGGCCTTCGGAAACGCAAGACCTCGAAGGATCATCAGACGGAGGCCTTGCAGGACGTGGTAAAAGGGCTGGACAAGGCCGACCGCGGGAAATTGATCACGGTGCAGGACCGGGAAGATGTTCACGGCCTTGAAGATCGCCGAGCATATGGCCCCGCAAGGGCACGTGCTTTTCCTGGCCCCCTCCATTTCCCTGCTTTCGTAAAACCTTCGGGAATGGACGGCCGAGGCGTCCCCAACCATTCACAGCATGGCGGTTTGTTCGGATACAAAAGTCGGGAAGCGGGAAAGGGATCGCCCGACACTTTCTCCGATATCCATTGATCCATAAAGATTCGCCTAGTAATTAATCGATCGAGGGCGGGTGCTTTAGGGAACAAGCTGAGCTATTTGGTGTCTCTTTGGACATGACGCCTAACACATTAAGAGGAGGTTTTATGAGAGCTCCGTTCTTGATCTCGATATTCATATTTACGCTTAGTAATTATCTTCCCAGGATATCGGTGGCCACTGAGAATGAGCCTCTGCAAGCACAACTAATTAAGGCCGTTCGATCCGGCGACTCTAAACTGGTTGAGGCCTTATTGAAAAAGGGTGCAGACCCAAACAAGGGACCCCTAGGGGAGCCCTTTCCGCCATTAGACGCCACGGTGATGGATGGCTACATCTCGAGGGGCTCAAAAATAAAAATAGCTCAAATTCTCATCAAGGCGGGCGCCGCCACGCCCAGCGAATCCTCGCTCAACTACATTTTTAATCAACGGTTGGACGAAATCATGCAAGCGGTCAACGAAGCCTATCCTGCGGACCCATCGGTAATGGCGGCGGCAATCAAAAGGGGCGACCTCGTCTTGTTCGAGCGCTTGGTGAAATTGGGATACCCCCTGTCGAAAGCCAATATCTTTGTAAATCCGCTCATTAGCCGGGCCACTCCATTGCAAGCTGCCATTGCTCTTAACCAAGAGGACATCGTGACAGCTTTGGTGGGGGCAGGTTGCTCGTTTAGGCCGCAAGATAAAATGGACGGCGTCTCCATTACTAACGCCGATCTCCTGGCGCGGGGATCGCCTGAAATCCTGAAGATTTTTTTGGAAAAGGGCCTCAACCCGTCAACTAAAAACAGCGAGGGCAAAAACCTGCTAATGCTTGCCGCCGCAAGCGGAAGATCTGGTTCGATCCACCTCCTGATTTCCAAAGGGGCAAAAGTTGACGCGAAGGACGAATACGGGGATACGCCCCTCATGTACGCCGCAAGGTTTGGCACAACAGAAACCGTAAGGGCACTCCTTGAGCATAACCCTAATCTTTATCTTTTTGGCAGCGGTGGCCAGAATGCGAAGGTTATGGCTTTTTACTGCGAGCATCCAGAAATTGTTGAGGTCCTGGAGCAGGCGGGGATGGAGGGCTATGCGGGGAAGGGAATCCCAAAGTCTTCCTTTGACCAAGAAGTAGCCGGAAAATTCCAATCGGATATCACGGCCAACGTATATTGGAAACTACCCTTTCTCCCCGCTGGCCAGCGTTTTTTCTCGGTGAAATCAACGTCTTCATTGTCTGAATTTTCTTCATTACCGCATCCGGGGAGGCCAGTTCGTTCAGCGCCGCAGGCTTTTGAGATCTATGCGGTGTTGGCAGACCAGCGCGTAGTAAAACTGTCCGCGCCTTCCGATTTTCAAATGCTCAACATTAAAATCAGGTCTGGTCGAGATGCACTTCGCCTAGTTCGGTCCTTTGATTCCCTGGACTTGAGGGAATTCATGGAAATTCCCAGCAACGGGGAGATGACAGTAAGGCCGCTCGATATATTGAAAAAGGCAGGCATGACAGAGCCTAAAGTTAAGTTAGGCACAGATGGAAAGACATTCGTCATAGAACGATTCGGGCTACCCATCTCTGAGGCTCGGCTTTGGCACAAAAAATCTGCAACTATCAATACGATGATTAGGTCTGTGGAAACCATTGGGAGGGAAGGTCAATACAGCCAAACGGTTGAGACAGTTCCGGTATCAGGAATCCTCGTTAGAGTTCCGTTTATAGGCGAGCGCTAAGTTTCATAATAGAACTGGTGGCCTTGGTTGGGCGAAGCCCAGCAAGGATATTTTCTTTTTAGTGGACAAGAGAGGACAAGAGGGACGCATTTAGTTAATTAGGTATTAGCCAAGGGCGAATTTCTGTGTCTGTTTAGCTCCAGGGGGTGAGAAACCAAAATAAGGGTGAGCTGAAGGGCGGAACCCCCCTTAGATACCGGAG